>VGKK01000001.1 GCA_016867095.1 Candidatus Omnitrophota bacterium
TGTGACGTATGCTAATAAGTACTATGTTCTCAAAGATATTTGGATTCTTAAGAATAATATCAGCGGCAATAAATCCTCCCATTGACCAACCAAGTATGCTTATACCCGCTTTGCGTAGTTCACTGGGTATATGATTAATAACCTTTTTCGCCTCACTTGGCGATACTCTTTCCAGTAGAAGATAATTAAAGGGGACATCGAGCCTTGCGAATATTCTCCAGTCTGTCGCCCATCCTGGAATTAACAATATATTTTTCTTAAATCCTCTGTCCACAAACTTAAAATGAAGCATTTGCTATGTCCTCAAGCAGTCTTGCAAGGATGGTCGTATCGTGGTCAAACGTCACGGAAAACCTCAAACGGCTTTCTCCTTCTGGAACAGTCGGCGGCCTTATGGGCATAACCCAATATCCCTTATCTTTTAGAAAATTAGCAAGCGTAACTGTTTTTCCGATATCGCCTGTTACCAAAGGGATTATCTGCGAACATCCACGAACATCAAATCCTTTTGCCTTAAGATTCCCCCGTAAGAATTTTGCCGATTCTAAAAGCTTCCTTCTGCGGCATGGCTCCTCGCTGAGTAGTTTTATAGCAGCCAGATTAGCAGCTATTACCGCCGGAGGCAGAGCGGTTGAGTATATGAAGCTTCTGCATTTATTCATAAGGTAATCGGTATCCAGTTTTGAAGCCGCCAGATACGCCCCAAAGCTTCCAAGTGCCTTGCCAAATGTCCCCATTATGTAGTCAACCTCTTTTGACAGACTCTCTTCCTCAACAACACCTGAACCGGATGCACCATATATGCCCGTAGCGTGAGCCTCATCAACTAAAAGACCGCAATTGTATCTTGTCTTTATTTCGACGAGTTTCTTTAAATCAGGCCTGTCGCCATCCATGCTAAATATCGTCTCGGTAACAACGAGGGCATTTTTAAATTTTTGCCTCTCTTTCTTTAAATTTTCCTCTAAATGTTCGCTGTCACAATGTCTGAATCTGAATAGCCTTGCTCCTGATAAGAGAATTCCATCTATTATGCTCGCATGGCAGAGGCGGTCGCAGAAAATCGCATCGCCCTTAGCACAAAGAGAACTTATAATGCCAACATTTGCCTGATAGCCGGAATTAAAAATAAGAGCGCTCTCTTTTTTCTTTAAACGTGCTAGCGCATCTTCAAGTTCATGATGTATATTGAGATCACCGCTTAAAAGCCTTGAGGCGGATGAACCTGCGCCGTATTTAGTAAGGGCGGCTTTCGCCGCTTCGATAAGTTTTGAGTGATTAGAAAGGCCGAGGTAATCATTTGAAGAGAAATCAATATATTCTCTATCGCCAATGCATATCTTGCCGCCCAAACGATAGGACGCCGGACGTAAAACGCGTAGTAGTCCTTCTTTATTCCTCCTGATAAGAAATTCCTCTATGCCTTCCATGCTTGCTCTATCTCTTTAATAAACAATCGGTCCTCATCCACAGAGCGGCCCTTTATAGTAAGATAACCGCCTATTAACATTCCGTTTGCGCCAGCCATAAAGGCCATTGCTTGAAAGTCTTTCAAGATTGATTCTCTGCCGGCAGCCACCTTTATTATTTTATCCTGCAGTATTATCCTAAAAAGCGCTATTGTTTTAATCGCATCTGTAGCCGCAAGATGGGATTTTACAGCTAAAGGCGTTCCTTTTATCGGAACAAAGATATTGATTGGCACTGACGTAACATCCAAATCTCTTAGCGTAAAAGCCATCTCTATTCTATCATCCCAGGATTCGCCAAGTCCGATAATTCCGCCGCTACAAACCTCAAGGCCAACTGTTTTTGCTGCTCTTATAGTAGAAAGCCGATCCCTAAAAGTGTGGGTAGTGGTTATTGCCGAAAAATATCTTGGTGAAGTCTCAATATTGTGATGATAACGCCTAAGGCCGGCATTCTTAAGAAGAAGTAAATCTTTTTCGCTTAGTTTACCTAATGAGGCGCAAATTTTAATACGCACGCGGTCTCTTATTAGATATACGGCATCTGCTATCCTTTTTAATTCATCGGCTGATAGCGTATTTCCGCTTGTCACTATGTCAAATCTTTCTGCTCCTATTTCCTTTGCATTGAAAGCCGCCGCAAGCATCTCGTCAGCGCTCTTTAGAGGGTACATGGTTATGCCTGTATTGTAATGGCAAGATTGCGCACAAAATCTACAATCTTCTGCACAGAGACCCGATTTTGCGTTCATTATGTTACAGAGCTCTATTTTGCTCCCAGCGCATTCTCTGCGAGTTTTGTCAGCCAAAGCTATTAGTTCAGATAAAGGTTTATCTAAAAGCGCACGGGCGTTTTCCTTATTCATCCGATCTCCATTTGTAAACTATATTATAATAAGAAGTTGACATTTACAATATAATAATACAGTAATACAGCTAAAAATTAAATTTTTCACCTTTGGTATTAGAATGATTGGCGGTAGAACTTACTTAAGATGGGAAAACATCCTATATTCTTAGGGCAGAAAAGTCTTCCTCTCTGATTGCCGTGACCGTGATATGGCTTCTATGCTTTTCTGTTATCTTGTAGCACTCAATTTCGAGATAGCCATCAGCGGGGATATCGCTATATCGCGCCAATATACGGCTGGCAAGGTTTATATGATCATCTCCAAAATAACCCTTCCCTATCCCTATGGGGCCAGCGACGTCGACAGGGCTAATATGCAGATCACCTTCTTCAGCAAGAGCCAGCAATTTCTCGTTCTCTTTCTCGTCCCTTCCCACGATTAACTTATTGCTTGGACTGAGGCGAAAATGCCGCCCTACCTTCAGGAGCTTGATATCGTGCACTGTGAAATCCGGATTATGCTTCATCAAATCCCGCATCCTGTCAGCGAATCCTTTATCCGTTAATAAACATCCTCCTGCCGGACAGGGATAATCATGAATACCCAGCTCATTAGCCAGCTGTATTTGTGGTTTCCGAGAACGACCTTGTATGCTCAGTAATTTTTCGCGGTTTATTACACCTTCCTTTTCCGGCATAGTAGGCTCCATCAATTTTGCGCATAATGGCCGCACGATAAAACCCTCAAGACCGCTTTCCTTCTCTATTATGCGCATAGCATCCATTCGCTGCGACATTGGCCGTTCACCAAGAACTTCGCCGGTAATCAGAAAAGATGCTCTGATTTCTCTCATATATTGGCCGGCCTTTTTAAACATAAATATACGGCAATCAAGACAAGGATTTATATTGCGGCCATACCCGTATTTTGGATTTTTGATTATCTGGAAATATTCTTGACTGACTTCAAAGACCTTGAGTTTTACCCCTAAGTTATCCGCGGCGGATTTGCTTGCCAGGCAAGTTTTTCCTCGCGCAGTACAGGTACAAAAAACAGTCAAAAAATTAACCGCCTCTATTTCTATTCCCTGCTCTAGAATTAGTTTTACAGCTAATATACTGTCTAAGCCGCCGGATAGTAACGCCACTGCTTTGATCATTTCACGCCTAATAAAAACGCCTCTCTTTTTTGCACACTACCCAAAAGAGAGGCGTGTTTTACCTCAATAAGTTACTATAGTCTTTACACAACCATCTCTTCTTTTATGCGAGAAGATTCTTTCATTGATCCCACTGAAAGCATCTTTATCGCTTCCTGCGCTGCTTTTCTTCCTGAAAACAGCATCCCGCCAAAAGTCGGCCCCATACGCGGTATGCCATAGGCAGTTGAAACTGCCATGCCGGATACTATTAAACCCGGATGGATTACGCCCGTATTCTCCACCACCAAATCTTCAGAAGAGTTAACATCCATGGGGCCAAAGTCTGCTAATTTTAGGATGTGTCTTTTTTCCAGGCTTCTGCATACCCAGGCATCATGGCCGGTGGCATCAATCACTGCCTTAGACTCTAAGGAGATCGGATCAACACAGGTAATCTGCCGAGGTAGCGCTGATACAGGGGTCCAGTTAATCACAACCCCTTCTACCCTCTTGTTTCTATAAACCACATCGTCAAACTTAGTCATATTAAGAATTCTAACACCCGCATCGCAAGCAGCAGAAATTAGTTTTGAGCAGGCATTCGGTCCGTCAGCAACAAATAAACCTCTCTCTGCCTCCTTATAGGGTATCTTTAACTCATCCAAAATCTTTTCTGCCGGAGCTCTAAAAGTTAATGTGTTCATTAGATACCCGCCAATCCAGAAGCCTCCGCCGATGTAGTTGTTGCTTTCCACGATTAGAGTCTTGAAACCGTCTTGCGCCAAGTCCCTTGCTGCGATAAGCCCGCTAGGCCCGCCCCCAACTACAACTACGTCTGAGATAATATAATCATCGAACCAGCGCATAAATTCACCAACAATCGCTTTGCTGATTTTTGCTTCGCTAACTTTTTGAAACATGGCTAACCACCTCCTTTTATCCTTAGACTACGCTCAGGATAAAACCCTGAGTTTATCGAAGGGTTTTAAAATTAAAAACCCCTATGCCATCATAGGGGTTAAATACCTTATTTTTTCCCTACGCTGGCATTACCCAGATCATTCTACTTCGCTCAAAGCCTTTCGGCTTTGAGCTTCGAAGAAATGATTTCTGCGAAGCCCCCACCTCCGTCTTATTCCGAAGGGCGTAGCAGAATCAGGTTCTTAGGGTCTCCCGCTTATGCGGAACTCTCAGGCCGTTCGCGACCTCCCCATTAGTAATTTATGTTAAATCAAAACTGGATATATGTCAATAACATTTTTATATTTCCATTGGCTGCCCGAACTGTGAACGCCAGACGAACATCACAACTCCATATAATACATATGGTTGTGAAGATTTACACCCGCAGAAGCAAGCGGCAATTAATCCGTTTTGGCGATCCTTTACCCGAAAAGCCTGTCCGGGCTAAGCGTATTATCCAAAATACCATCTATGAAGGCCTAAAACTCCAAGCCTATATCAACCACGGCCCCGGCCGAATAACCTGGGCAAAAGCCCGTAAAGCGCTAAATATCTCAGAAGCCAAGTTAGCACACCTGCTAAAAATAGTCAAGACGCTACCCCCTGACTTCGTTAAAAACATGGAATCTTGCAATGATGAAAACATGCTAAAAATCTTCAACGGTAGACGACTTCTGAGGATATCCCGCCTTAAAACCGACAAAGAACGCCGAAACGAGATCGAACGCCTGTCGCTAAAGGATTGACTCTTAACCTCTTGATACCCGTTTTTGCTATATTTAAAATTTCCAACGGCAGATATCCCCACGAGCTTTGTCTTTTAATAAATTAACACAAATAAATAACGTCTTCCGGGTAGTATAACGAAAGAAATAATAACATGTAGTCTCTTAAATGGCGCGTGATCAGGAAGTTATTTTTTATATGTTCCCGCCCATTCTCTCCTAATCTCTTGGCGTAACCCGGGCTGCCTAAAAGCTGTTTTATGGCAAAGCTTGCGCCTTCAATAGAATGGCAAAGCAGCCCCGAATATTTATGTTTTATTTGCAAAGGAATACCCCCGACATTAGAAGCTACAACCGGCCTTGCCTTCCAGAGCGCCTCGGCTACAGTCAAGCCAAATCCTTCCTTGATAGACTTCTGAATGATTACATCCGAAGCCCATTGTAGCGCATTCACTTCGATATCATTGTGAGGCAGCAGAATTATATGGATATCTTTGTTTGCCTTAGCCTTTTCTTGAACATCCTCAAAAACTTTTACGCCTTCAGGATCGTCTTCTGCTGTTCCACCAGCCAAAATCAGTTGGCAATTAATGTATTTTCTTACCTGCAGAAACGCCTCAATTACGCCTAAGGGGTCCTTTAGACGGTCGAAGCGCGATATTTGGGTAACGATTGGCTTGTCTTTTTTGATGTCATACTTTCTTAATACCGCGTCTATCGTTTGCTGCGGCAACTCTTTATTTTTGTCGCTCAAAGGATCTATCGAAGGAGGGATTAAAAACTGCCCGATAGGCAGCTTGCGCGAAAAAGCAGGAGCAGAGAATACCGCTGCGTCATACTGAACAATAAAATCCATAAGAAACCCCCAAACCCTGTCATTAGGGTTAGATACATCAACGTGGCAGCGCCAAAGCCACTTATTAGCGGCTTTCTTCTTTATTAAGGCTATCGGCTGGGGATCGTGAATAAACACAATGTCTCCATAGGTATTAACATTCTCAATGTTCTGCTGGCTGGTTTCCGTAAATATCTCAAAATCTCTTTTAGTGATTTCTTCTGCTCTGCCGTGCAGCGCATTGTGAAACTTCTTTGTCACTTCAAAAAACTGCTCTCCGCCTTTTATTACGTCCCACTTGGTATCTACGCCTAATTCCCTTAACATCGGGACCATGCGGTTTAAAATCTCTGCGACCCCGCCGCCTACAGGCGTAGAATTTATATGCTGAATAACTTTACCTTTCAATCTCTCGCCGAGTAATCTCAAGTCGTCGATACAAGACTGCCCTACAATCGGAATATAATCTTCAACTTTTGCCATTTATACAGATATCCTTCTCTCAACTACCTGAATGATTGTATTTCTTAGGTCCTCCAAAGTGCGCGTATAGGGATCGAAACAGCAAAGCTCATCCGCTAACCCTTTATCACCTAAAGATCTTTCTATCCAGAGCGCAAAGTCATTTGTCGGCTTTTCTAAGCGCAGGCGCGCCTCAAAAATGTGAAAATATATCGAATCTATGGTGACTTTCTTTAGAATTTCGGAAAATTCCTTTAAATCGTAAGCAATGTATCCTGTCGGCAAGATGAAACTGATTGATTTGATAAAATAAAATTCCTCATCCGAACGCGCAAATTTAACTTTAGCCAAAGGATTATTGTTCAAATAATCTTCAATAGTTGAGGCAATTTTATCCCTCAGTTTGCGTATAGTTGAATATTGCACTGTATCAATGCTGGCCAACTTTTCTCCAAGCTCATCTTCGCCGAGGATATCCGTTACCCAGTACGCGAAATCATTTGGTGGCTCGGGAGAAAGATATTGATGTTGCTGCAAGAACCTGTGCGTATGATGATAAATGCATGAACCAGATACTTCTTTAATAAGACTTGCCAGCTGAACCAGGGTGGTAGCTCTTAAACCGGTAAGCTCTGATAAATGCAACCTGGTACAAAACCTAAATGGCTCTTTAGCTCTTATTAATTCCGACATAATTAACTGTGGTTTATTTCCAATATTAAATGCAAAAACTTAGTTACTTCCTTTGTATCCTTTAAATAGTAGTCCGCGCTGGAACTGCGCGATTCCCCCACAAATATTGTCAGCCCTTTCCTTTTTAAAGCCTTAAAGGCATTTTCATCGGTTACATCATCTCCAATATAAACCGGAAAAACTTCCTTTCCCCCTATAGCAAATTGTTCTCTTGCCATAAGCCACAAAACAACTTTCCCCTTATCCCATTGCACAGGAGACTTTACCTCATAAACTTTTTTTCCGGCATCAACATTTATTTCATTGCGTGAAATATAGGGATTGATTATTTCATTAAAAATGCTTAAAAAATCTTGGGTGTCTTTTTCGGCTACCAAGCGGTAATGAACGCTAATAGTCAATTCTTTATCTTCAACGATAGCGCCCTTGATGCCTGATAATCTTTTCGCAAGGTCCTCAGCAATATGCCGGATAACACCTTTTAGCTTCGGAGATACTTGGCTTTCAAACTTAATATTCGGACCCTCAATTTCTAAGCCATGGTTGCCAGCGTAAATAACATCCTTTATCGCAACGGCTTTCTTTATATCTTCCAGTGATCTCCCACTGATGATGGCCACTTTACAGCAAGAGCTTTCGGATAGTTTCTGCAATAATTCTTTGGCTTCAGAAGGAATAATTGCTTTTTGGGGAGTTTCCGCAATTGGTGTCAACGTACCGTCGTAATCCAAGAGAAGTAAAACAAATTTATCACAGAGCAATTTTTCTATCTCGTTAACTCGAGCAAATAAATAATACATAGCTTCAAGACTTTTTTAACGCTGTTAATTCTGTAATAATATTGCCTGCCCAGCGGTATACATTATTCTCGGTGATGATCCTACGCATATTTTCCATGCGCTTCTTCTTTTCATCTATCGGCATTTCTAAAGTAAGTTTTATGGCCTGCGTAAATTCCTCAATTGCATAAGGGTTAAATTGAACCGCATCGGTTAATTCTCTGGCTGCGCCTGTAAACTGGCTTAAGATAAGCGCCCCGGCTAAATCTCTCTTGGATGCTACATATTCCTTTGCAACGAGATTCATCCCGTCGTGTAAGGAGCTGACTATGCAAAAATCCGCCATTTTGTAGAAAGGTTTGATCTCTTCTGCGGAGAAATGCTTTTTAAGGTAAATAATCGGCTTCCATGCTCCATCCATATGCTTCCAGTTTTTCTTCTCCACCAACTCATCAATTTCTGACATAAGGTCATGGTAGCGTTTTATATGGATACGGCTAGGAGCGGCGAGCTGCATAAATACTACTTTTTTCTTATATTCTGGATATTTCTCAAAAAATCTGTCAATCGCAAGCACCCTTTCGATGATACCCTTGGTATAATCAATCCTGTCTACTCCGATGCCGATAATCTTATCCTCTAAGTCAAGCTCGCTCTTAATCGCCTCTATCTGTTTTGTTAAATCCTTTTCCATAATATTGCCAGTCATATACCCGTTGACGCTGATCGGAAAAGCTCTTATAAAAGTTTCTTTATCAAGGCGTACGACACTGAATTTCTCAGTGTCCACTCTTGACTCAAGAAGCCTATTCGCCGTATCCAAGAAATTATTGCAATGGCTTTGCACATGAAAACCTATCAAATCGCAGCCAAGCATACCATCTAAGATCTCTTTTCGATAAGGACATATTAAGAACGATTCAGGCGTAGGCCAGGGGATATGCCAGAATAAAGCGATGGTAGCGTCAGGCCGTTTTTCCTTAATTATTCTGCCTAATAATGTAAAATGATAATCCTGAATAAATACAAAAGGATTCTTTGCAGGCAACTCCGCTAACACGCCATCAGCAAATTTCTGGTTTACCTTTTTATAGATTTCCCAATCCGCTTCTCTAAAAATAGGCCGGGTGTGCGTATTGTGGCAAAGTGGCCACAAGCCCTCATTAGCAAAGCCATAATAATAGCCGTCCTCCTCTTCTTTGCTAAGCCATATTCTTTTAAGGATATAGCGGTTGTCTTCCGGAGGGACTCCGAGCTTATCCTTTGAGTTAACAAATTTTCTATCGGCATTGCCTGCGCCATGAGCAATCCACGTTCCTCCGCAGGCGCATAGAATGGGGTGCAGGGCTGTAACAACTCCACTTGCCGGTGTTATGCATCTAGCGGCGCCTGTCGTCTCGTCTATAACATGCATATATGGCTCTCTATTTGAGACCACAAATAACGCATTTTCGCCAAGCTTGGCATGGACTACATCCCTTAGCTTAATCTCTGTCCAGGTTTCTTCTTTTTCTAAACGCACTTGAGCTTCATCGGAAATCGTCCTTCGCTTAACCCTAAGGCTCAATGCCACCTGCTCAACCTCGCTGGCAAGCTTGCCTAATTCGCCTTTTTCTTTAACAGGGTGTGCCTCATCAGTCTCGCCTTTTTGGAAATGCTGAAACCATTCTGTCAGTCGCTGGACAGGAAGAGCGAAAATCTGCTTGTGGAGAAAAACTGCTATAATAAAAATTATTATTACCAGAATTATAAGCGTCGCGCTAATTCTCTTCCATATCTCCGTTAACCGGGTTAACACATAAGAAGTATCGTAAATAACTTCAACTAGGCCCAACACTTGCCCTTCGTCATCTGTAACCGGAAGAATGTAGCTATAAACCGTATGGTCTTTAAATTTCTCCAGTTCGCCTCTGGGATTTTTGCTTGATAAAATGTCGTTTAAATATGGCTTGTCTTTTTCTTTCCAATCATTAAAGCGCTTGGTAATAGCGATAATATTTCCATCCTTGTCATATAAAACGCACCCCTGCAGTCTTTCCCGCGCCTCAAATTTTTCGACAAGGTAATTGGCGTTCCGCATGTCTTTCGAGACAAAAACTCCCCTGGTAGATAATTCCATAGCCTCTGCGACATGTTTAGATTTACGTTTTAAATCATCAATGAGCTTATCTTCTTCGAAGCGGACTTGAAAATAACCAAAAAGGGTAAAAGCTCCCGCAACGACTATCAAAATTGGTAAAATAAATAGAAAAATTCTTCTCATTTTTGAGCCTTGCTAAAAATAATCAATATGCTGTCTCCGGGCTTCGTCGAAAACATGAGGATATGCGACGACCAGGAAAAGCTGAAAATCTTCACCGGCCGACGGCTCCTGCAGATTTCCCGCCTTAGAACCGAGCGAGAACGCCGAAACGAGATCGAACGGCTGTTGCCAAAGACCTAACTTCCGCCCCTTTGGCGCCCCTTAACCCCGATTGTCAACCACTTGCCCCAATAGTCAAATAACCTTATGTTCATACTACGCGAACGATTAGTTCACGATTTATGAACGCCTAATCGCCAACCAATCGCCACAATCGCCAAGTAACGACGCGTTTGGCGCGTTTATGGCGCCTTTGTGTCCGAAATGTCCGATATATGTCCGTTATAGCAAATCCCGCATTAATCGCGCAAATCACGCACTAACCGGACACTTCCCAATGCCCGCCCTTATCAGGACCAATGCGTTTAATGACGTCTTTATTTTTTAACGCATCTAAATGCTTACGGACAGCTGACTCATTTATTTTTAATCGATCTGCAAGCTCCTTCCTAGATATCGATGGATTCTGTCTAATTAAATCCAAGACGACTGCTTGCCTGGCAGTGATTTTCTGGCCACCTTTTCTGGCCACCTTTTCTGGCCACCTTCCTCTAATCCTTTTCCTTCTTCCCATCTTGGCCGATAAAAAACCACTTCAAAACCAGTTTTGAGCCGTTTGAACTCAACTTTAACTCCGGCAGCAACACATTCATCGTGAATACGCTTGATGCCGCTGCCCCAGCGTTCGATGTCTTTGGATTTATACATTGTTTCAGCAATTAAAGAATTGCGTAAAATTGATTTCTCGTGTCCGGTAAAGAAATCCTCCGGATTAACTTCCTTAGGAAAAAGTCCGGGATTGTAGATTTCGATACGATCTTTAAAGATAGCCACTTCGTTACCTTTGGGGTTCTCGAAATCCCGATGGCAGAGTGAATTTCCGATTGCTTCCGAAATCGCCCGCACAGGGATTTATGGAATTTCTTTTCGGCGGCTTTCGCTTAAATCTGCGCGCCATCTTATATTTCCATTAACATAGACCTCTGTCTGCTGGCGCAAGCTAAAGAGATTTCCCTTAAACGATTTGATATCCAGAAACGTCAGTTTGTCTGTCCCGGCAAATATCGCAGCCTGAACTTCCAGGGGATTGTCATCGCAAAACAAAACTTCTGCTGCGCGTAATAGATGATTGCCTTCCAAAAGGTGCAGTTTATGCAATGTCGTCTTTACGTCAATAAACTCAAAATCCACGCGTTTGGTCGTCTTTGCCTTACGCATAAATTCCTTAACCGCTTCTTCGTTGACATCGGCAAGGGTCTTTTCGGATACTCCTTTATCCCAGAGGAACTTCCCCTTCTCCAATATCCGCTCTTCAAGCTTCTGCGGACTCATAGCTTTATCCGATTCTCCGACGCGTATATACGCCCGGCCATAGGCAAAGTAAGGGCCGTTATTTCCCTTGGCCTCTACAACAATACAATCTTTCCCATCAATTTTACGCGCCTCTACTTTCGGATAAATCTTTGGCTCCGTATTATCCACCACCGCCTGGGTCACATCCTTTATCGTCATTCGCCCGATAGTCACCCCCAAAACCTTGCCACTACGGTCATCAATGCCAAAATATACCTCTCCATGACCATGCTTATTAAGCATGGCGGCAATGGAGATCACCGCTTCTTTAAGCTCTGCGGTAGATTTCTTAAACTCAACAGTTTCGGATTCTTTATGAACCATCAAATCTCCTATTATTGTTTATTTCCGTCACTTTCAGCTAACCTGTATTGCTTTCTCGAGTCAATGCAAATTTTAGTTGAGATTGAGAATTCCCTCCGCATTAGCTCACCCGCAATTTTCAGGGGTAGTAATATGTATACCCGCCCCGAGATCGTTGCTTGTAGTGCTTCCTAATGCCTGAATTTTCTGGCGTTTTGTTATTTCCTGCTGAAGTTGCGCACGTAGAAGTTTTAGATATCTATATCCCCGCATTTTCTGTAAGCGCGGCTCAAGCGCCAAGAGTCCGCTAGCAGCCCAACGCTGAATGTGTGAGCCGCCTCGCCATCTATCCACCTTGTCGGTGTATTGGCCTAACTGCGCCATCACTGATTCAATACAATTTGTAGTAGATAGGCCCTTGCCTAATTCGGCATATACCCCAAGCCTATGAAGAGATAGTGTTTCTTCCAGGCCTTCTTTAAGGCTTGCCTCTGCAGAGGGATTGATATTATGCAATTCGGCAGAGAGCTTTTCAAGCGCCCGCAGCGCTGCTTCGTATTTGGCCTGCCGCAAGGCAGCGCGCAACTTTGCGCGCCAGACCATCTGTAGCCCTTTAGGCAGGTAGCTGACTACATTCTCGATCTTGTGATAATGGCAGCGGTGAATGAATCCGCAGAGAGGAAAAACTTCTTCTGACTCCCGGTATTTGTGGGTGCTTAAGCCGTTGAGTAATTTCTTAAAGACCTGCTCATCGCTTTGATAGGGCTCCTGGAACCTCTGGTAATGCTCCAGCGGAACCTCAATGTTACGCAATTTATTCCTGACCCGCGGCACCATTATGGGGACTTTTTGATCCTTCAGGTACACCGAACCGCCTTGTGAACCCCAACGCACATTTTCTTTACCGTGCTGGCGTTTTTCTCCTGCAAGCGCAAGGACCTCTGCCTGTAATTTTTCGTTTACCGCCTTGAGCCCTTCGGGTATAAGCGCTTGAATTAACGCAACCCTTACGTCAATATCTTGAATCTCTCCTAGCTCCAGCATCTGCTTTAACGCTTGCCTGCGTTCCCTAACTTTTACCTTCCATTTCCGCCGCTTTCTTGGTATACTCTCCATAGGCCCTCCTTCCTTTAGTAAAATGGTTCTTCCAATATACCCATTTTACGGAGGGCCTCCTTAAATCTCAACTAATTTTAGCATAGCTTCGGAAATATCATTTTTCAGAAGTTTAAAGTATTGAATTAAGCAATATCCCAACCCCTAATGCGACTACTAACATAATGATGGTGCTTCTAAGCGTATCCTTTATCCCGATTTCTCTTATTAAAACCATATAAGTAGCAATGCAGGGAAAATAAAGCGATAATATTGTAGAGCCGATTACGAGTTGTTTTGTAGTTAGATTAAGGGGCCCGAGCATACCCACAGCAACATCCTTTCTTAAAAAACCGACTATCAAAGCAGAAATGGCTTCTTTAGGAAGCCCCCAAAGGTTAGTTAAAACCGGAGCGAAGATATAAGCAAAAAAATCTATAATCTTTAAAGTATAAAGTATATTCACAAAAAGCACACCCAAAAGCACTAAAGGTAAGGCCTCCTTTAAAAAACCCGATAAACGCATCCAGAGTTTTTTCGTTACAGCAGTAACCTGCGGGATCCTATAGGGAGGAATTTCCACTAAAATCTCCGGGCTTGTGCCTTTTAAAAATCTGTTTAAAACTAAACCCTTAATTATTAAAAGGAGAAAAAGAATCAAAAATATGAGTACTACATATTTTCCGCCCCTTTGCCCTACCAAGCCTACAATCATCGCGATTTGCGCCATGCAGGGGACGCCTATTGCCAACAAAGTAGCCGCAATAAATTTCTCGCGCCGTTCTTCTAAAATGCGGGTAGCTAAGACACCTGGAACCTTACAGCCTAATCCCAAAATAAAAGGAATTATCGCGTAACCATGAAGGCCCAGGTGATGCATAAAATTATCCATTAGCACTGCCAAGCGCGGCAAATACCCAAAATCCTCTAAAAGCCCTAATATTAAATAAAAACTAAGTATGTAAGGCAGCACCATAGCAATAGGAACATAAAGCCCAGTGGTTAAAAGCCCAAACGACTGGCTAAAATCTATTTTACCTTCTATAAGATTGCCGATGAGGATATGGTGCAAAAAACTCCCCTCGCCTAAAAGCGTGCTTAGCTTCATTAACAAAGGCAGCCATAATTTTGTAAACAGAGGCTCAAATATATGGCCTATTAGACCCTCGCCAATAAAACGAACTACCCAAAAAGCACAGTAGATAATTCCAAGAGCAATAGGCAGCCCTGTAAGCGGCTTAATACTTAAATCTTCCAATATTTCTAATAGCGTATGGTGGCGGTGAGTTAATTTTTGGACTTCTTCTACAATCTTGCCTATTTTTTCCCATTTTTGGGCATCGGAAGATACAGGCAAACTCCTCGCCTTTGCTTGCGGTAAACGCTCAATCAATTCCTTAATCCCCTCTCCGCTTAGACCGCAAGTAGGGACTACCGGCACTCCTAATTGCTCCTCTAATTTCTTAACGTCGATAGAGATTCCTCGGTGTTTGGTATCATCCCACATATTCAAAGCCACGATCACCGGGATATCGTCTTCCAGCAATTGCAGGGTAAGATGCAGGTTCCTCTCTAAATTTGTGGCATCAACAATATTAATTGCGACGCCGCCCTCTTTTACCATCCGACAAGCTACGTCTTCAGCTTTACATGTCGGCTCTAAAGTATAGGTTCCCGGCACGTCTACGATCAGCGCTGTCTCCTCACCAAGTTTCAGCTTGCCTTGCGTAAACTCTACAGTTGTTCCGGGATAATTAGAGATTATGACCTTTGCTCCGGTAAGCCTCGAGAATATTGCGCTTTTGCCGACATTGGGGTTCCCCACTAATAAAATCTTTTCTATATTATTCATCTTGCCACTTCCACTAAGATTCTTTTAGCCATGCCAAAACCGACAGCAATCTGTATATTATCCACTTCTATTGTCTGCGGACCGCGCCGGAAATGCGAGCTTACTTTAGTTATCTTCTTTTCCGGCCTCACTCCCATACTTTGTAATTTTCTTACAAAGCCCTGGCCGCCCTGAATCTCTCTTACTATTCCGGCTTCTCCCGGCTGCATTTGAGTTAAATTTATAATCATGTCTAACCCTCTATCCTTAATGAGGCTGAGCTATTTTTAGCCAAAGCATAAGTCCTACACCTAATAAAAAGATTAAGAACGATACGCTCGCCTTTCTTAAATCCGGCTGTTTATGCAACTCTGGTATTAAGTCGCAGGCAGCAATATAAATAAAGCCTCCCGCTGCTATAGGAAGGAGCGCGCTTGAAAAACCGCCTACTCGATGAGCAAAATAATAGCCCACAATGGTTCCTAAGATTGCGGTAGCCGCAGAGAGGAAATTAAAAAATAATGCCGTTGATCTGCTAAACCCGCCGTAGAGCAATACGCCAAAATCTCCTAATTCCTGGGGTATCTCGTGCATAATAATTGCGAAGGTAGTTACAATACCAATGTTAATATCCACCACAAAACTAGTGCCTATAATTAGGCCATCGATAAAATTATGTATACCGTCTCCTATAAGATTTAAATAAGTAAAGGCGTGGATTTCACACTTCCCTTCATGGCAATGCCGCCAGTAAAGGTATTTCTCAAGAATAAAGAAGATGATAAACCCCAAAAGCACCAAGATAAACGGTTTCAAGTAATCATGAGAGTATTCCAAAGATTCGGGTAAAAGATGCAAGAATGCCCCTCCTAGTAGTCCGCCAGCACTAAAGCCAATAAGCAAAATGAGGATCCGGCTTAACAACTTTTCTTTTAAGAGAAGGCTAAATATGCCTATTAAAGAAATTAAGCTTACAGCTAAACTTGCGCCAAGCGCCCATAAGAAATTCATTTTTGGAAAATCCTCCCTGCGTTTTGACAGGCAACTAACACATCTTGATATTTACTTTTTGATCTCTCTGCTTTAAATCCTTTTTGGATGAGATATTTCTCGACATCAAATAAGGTAGTATTATTTACTTCATGTTTATTTCCTTCAGCAGCATGGATTTTATCCATAATCAGCAAGCCTTCTTTAGTAAAATCGCTTAAAACAAGTTTTCCTTGGGCGGAAAGTATCCGGATAAATTCATCTACCACTTTATAGGGATTTGCAAGATGATGCAGGGTGTTTACCGAGAAAATAATGTCAAAGCTCTTATCTTTAAAACTTAAATGTTCCCCATTCTCAATACGAAAATCAACAAGGTGGTCTAAACCAAAATACTTTAAGTTTAGCTTAGCAAATCCCTGCTCTTCTTCGGAAATATCAAAGGTAGTGAATTTGCATCCTTCTTTAGCCAAGGCAAGCGCAAAATGGCCTTTCCCAGTTCCGGCTTCTAATATCTCTCCATAAAGGGGCTGCGCTTGCTCAACAATAAAGGATCGCTCTTTATCAACATCATAGCCAAAATTTTTATAGAGAGCTTTTCTTTCTAGATACCTTTTATGGTTCTCGGCAACCGTTTTTTCCATTTCTCAATGACAGTCGTGACTAATGCAGGAATTTTCAACGGTAATTTCTTCCAACTCGCCTTGTTTGTATTTTTTAATTATCTCGAAAACCGTACCAGCAACGGCTCTGTAAGTTTTTATTCCGCCTTCGTTCAATTTCTGCACAGCCCTCGCCCCCATACCGCCGCATACGACAGCATCAATTTTCCTATTATCTAATGCTCCCATAGGATGACACATCCCATGTGCATGGTGCTGGTTAGCGTTATCAATCACTTCAAAGCTGTCTTTTTTGCTATCGTAAATGGTAAAGTATGGCGCACTCCCAAAATGACCGTACACTTTTGCCGCTTTTGCTTCATCTGTTTCTGTGGGTATACAAATTCTCATTTTTCCCTCCCTTAGATTTTGTCAAAAATTCTCGGCTAACACCTCATAAAATGCCCGCGGGTGTTTACACGCCGGGCATTCTTTAGGAGCTTCTTCTCCTTCAAAAACATATCCGCAGTTTATGCAGTACCATTTTACCGGCGCCTTTTTCTTAAATACTTCATTATTGATAATGTTATTAATCAGTTTCCTATATCTTGATTCGTGGAATCTCTCAACTTTTGAAATCTGTTCAAATGACCGCGCTATCTCTTCAAAACCTTCGTCTTTGGCTGTCTTGGCAAAATCTGCATATAAAGTTGTCCATTCAAGATTTTCTCCAGCGGCTGCTTCCTCAAGATTAGTTTTTGTATCTTTTATCATGCCCGCAGGATATGAAGCAATAACTTCAACATCTCCTCCCTCAAGATATTTAAAAAACACTTTGGCGTGCTCTTTTTCATTTTCTGCTGTTTCAATAAAGATATTGGCAATCTGTTCAAAGCCTTCTTTTCTTGCCGCGCTAGCAAAATAGGTGTATCTGTTCCTTGCCTGGGATTCTCCGGCAAAAGATGCTAAAAGATTTTTCTCTGTCCTTGTTCCCTTGATTGATTTAGCCATTTTAATTGTCGCCTCCTTTATTTATGAACGCCTGCAACCATGTCCAAAACCGCCACCCCTGCCTGAGCGCGCGTAACCCCTATCTTGTTCAGCCCTGTGTATATTCATACTCTTACATTGCGGACATTCATTGGGTCTGCCAACTCCATAAGCAATTTCCCATTCATGGTTACAGTCGTAACACTTAAATTTTCTCATGCTATCCATCGTATCAACCCCTCCTTATTATTATTGGAAATTATTTTCATTATTAATTAAAAAAATATAGCGGTTATTTTTTAGTACTGCATTTACCACATAAACCGTAAAATTGAATAACGTGATCTGTAATCTTAAAATTGTATTTTGCACCTAATCCTTTTTCTGTTTGCCTCAAAAGCTCTATTTCTTCATTTATAAAGTCCGCGTAATCAACCACCCTGTTGCAATCAGTACAGACCAAATGGTGGTGATGATGCGCCCCCTTAGGCCCTTCAGCGAATTCGTAGCGCGCCCTCCCATCTCCGAAATCGAGCTTATAAACCATTCCAAGATTAGATAATACATCTAACGTCCTGTAAATCGTAGTAAGTCCGATATTAGGATATTTAGGATGAACTTTCATATAGATATCCTCAGCGCTCAAATGGCCTTGGGATTTAGAAAGGATATCAAGGATGACTTCTCTGCCAGCGGTAAGCCTATATCCGCATCCCCTGAACTTACCGTGCCACCATCCTTGTCCTTGGCAATTTCTTTTTGGCATTGCAACTCCTTAATGAAAATGATTTCCATTTCTAAATATATAACAAAGGAATATTCTTGTCAAGCTTTTTGTAAAAGAAAGCCTTGCTTTCGATAAATTCAAAAGCAAGGCTTCTCCTTGCGATCTCGCCGTTATTTCTTATAATGCGTTTGCAAACTTTGCCTTTTTATCAAGTGTTGTAGCTACTGCTACCATTACTCCCCATATAAGGAAAATACAGAGAGTCATTGGAACGCCAACCTTGATCATCTCCGGAAAAACTTCGTGTAAACCAGCGGTCAAAAAAGGTGGATAAAGAACAATTTCTCCGTGTGCGATATGTTCGACTGCTAACATTGCCACGCCACCCCAGAACATTGAATTTAAGCAATTTAAATGGTATTTCTCGGGAACTTTTTTGCCTACGGCAGTCGTTACTATTGCCGCACTCATAGGAACAACGAAACAAGCCATAGCTTACCGCACTCAGCTATCCTTCAAGGCTTCAATAACTTATGAGCCCAGAAAGCATTTTACAAATATCTTCCAATTCGCTCTTAAGCATCGTGCCTTTATCAGCATTAATAAGTCCCTTGCGGCTGTAAATCTCTAAGATCGGCACACACTCAAACGCAGAACCACGTGCTATCCTGAAAAAATTTATCCTATCTGCCTTATGGTATCTTCCATTTCCTTCGGCGATATTGGTCGAAATAGATAAAGCCGCTCGATTAAGCTGATCTGCAAGGTAATAATTACCTTTTGCAAAATCTTTCGTTAATTCGCATATCTTATCTGCGAAATTAACGGCTTTTCGATAAACATCGAGTTTTTCAAATATAAATGCCATATTTTGAAAATAGAAAATCGAAATTCGACCGAATCGAAAATCTGTCCTCTAATCAAATCTCAACTCTCGATTTTCGATTCTCTGAAAATTTCGGGCTTGTGGTTTGACTCCAAGCCCGAAATTTTCTGCCCGAACTGGTTAATAGACAGAACCTTTAAGATTGTATGTCACCTGCCGGAGAAAGGCAAGCGAAACTCTATTGCCCAGCTAAGGCGCGAGAATTTGTTCCTTAAAACTCAATAATCCATCAAATCAAATTCGTGCAAAAGGATGCGGGCTTTCTCTAGGCATTGTCCGTTAGACCTGATATCATTAACGTCTATACCAAAACAGTAATCGCTGTAGGCAAACTCAAGACTCTTAAGCCCGGCTTTCTTGGCGATTTTGTTGTATTTTTTCTCTATCTGCATCTCCTTCTTATAAGCGATATCGTAGGCTTTCTCCCTTTCCTGCCACATCTTCTTAATAAAAGGGTATTTCTGCAGGAACTTTTTGATTAACTTTTTATCTTTAGCAAGTCTCATAACTCACTCCTCCAGGAGCCACCTGTAGATTGGCTTCACTAAGACGGCTCTCCCCTTTAATTTTATTTCTTCCTCAGTATCTTCAGTCAGGATAAGAGCGGTTTTTAATTTTAGCTCATCCATGGCTTTTATAAGAGAATTAAGCTCGCGTTGCCTTGTTTTCTCATTGTCTAAGTTATCCGTTGCCTGAATAAGCCCTAAATCCTTTTTGCCTTTTTTTACCAGGAAATTAACCTCCAGATTATTTGAGGTTTTATAATAATAGATTTCGGGATATTTCTGTTTCAACTCAAGGAATACGAGATTTTCCAGAAACTTGCCCTTGTTCTTGGAAAACTGAAATGCTACTGATTCTGCTAAGCCGTTATCTATGCAGTAGATTTTCTTCAATGCCAAGAATTGCTGCTTCAAGGAATAAGAAAATTTGCTTATCAAAAATATCAGGAAGCTGTTTTGCAGGAAGTCGGCATAGCTTTTTATGGTATTCATACTTCCTAAGCCTAATATATTTTTGAGATTGTTATAGGAGAATGTTGCGCCTATGTTACTGAGGAGATACAGCCCTAACTCTCGCAGAGCCTTGACCTGTTTTATATCGTATCTGGCTACGATATCCCGATACAGGATATCTTCGTAGGCACGTTTTAATAAGGCCGTATCCTTATATTTTAAGTATTCGGGCATGCCACCATGCTTTAAGTATTCGGCAAAGTGCTTCTTTATATTTGCCCTTTCAGCTGTGTAAGAAAGACCGTTCTTAGGAAGCTTGACGCCTTTAAAAGACAAAAACTCTGTAAATGAGAATGGATACAGTTCTGTACTTATGTTTCTGCCGGTTAGCTTTGTGCCCAATTCCTTGCTTAAAAGAGATGCATTTGAGCCGGTTATGAAAAATTTATTGCCCTTATCCTGCATCCGGCGCACAAAGACTTCCCATTTAGGCACGTTTTGTATCTCATCAAAGAAAAAGACTTTTCTTTCACCGTAGATTTCTAAGAATGCTTCGTAGAGATTATTAAAATCCTCCACCCCAAAATCTACAAGACGCTCATCTTCAAAATTCAAGTAATAGATACCTTTTTTATAGAAATTCTCCGCTATCTGGTTAAGTAGGGTAGATTTGCCGCAACGGCGAATTCCTGAGATTACCACAGCATGAGGTAAGGCTGTATGCCTCGAAACGATACCCAAAGCAACTCTTGGGATTCCTGTCTCAATAGCCTTTCGGCCTTGCTCCTGTTCCAAGACTATTTCTTTTAATAAAGTTTTCTGCATTTTGGCTCCCTATTCCTATATCTCATCTACAGTGAGAATATACCATAGATAATTCTCATTGTCAATGAGAATTATTAAAAAATACTTGTATGGGTTTTGCTAAGAGGATTGGGGTCTTAAAAAAATCGGAGGGAAGTTCTAAGCCAGAAATAGATTTTCCAGAATATCTCTTATTTGTTCAATTTTCGGTTAGTCTGTAACTTCGAGCTGTGGTTCGAGTCCAGCCCGAAATTTTCTGCCCCCCATGGATTCGAACCATGATACCCAGGTCCAGAGCCTGGTGGCCTACCGTTAGCCGAGAGGGCAAATAGCTATTACCAAAGATTATCTTTTATCCAATTATCCGTGGCCAGGATAAATTTCCAAAAATTATAGGAATCCTCGCCCGCGCCCTCAACAGCGCCTACCACTGTTGAGCCCATTCCGTAGCCGACACAGGCCACGCCTTCCGCGCTTTTGCCGACGCCTTTGCCAAAACCCTTGGTGGTCTCGCAACCAGCGGCAAACACCAACAAAATAAAGAAAACCACTATTCCTATCGCTTTATTTTTCATACGTTCCCCCTTTTTACCCAGGCCAGCAATCTTTCTTTTGTCCTTTCCTTTCCTAGATAATATATCACCTCAAACAGCCCCGGCCCAACAGTTTTACCGGTCAAGGCTGCCCGCACCGGATGGATAAGAACTTTTGCCTCTATATTCAGTTCCCCTACCAGCTGGCGAAAACTAGCCTCAATGCTGGCGATATCAAATTGTTCTAACGCCTCTAATCTTTCGCTAAAAAGCTTAAATTCCCTGGATAAATCCCGGCTTAAGAATTTTTCCCTGGCTTGAGGGTCTATCTGAATATCTTTCAGAAAAAAGAAATCCGCCCAATCCGCGAAATCCCTTAGGGTGGACAACCTGCCCTGGAATAATTTTACCAAAGAAATAATATAACCCCTGTCAAAATTACCCTCCTGGATGTATTTTTTTTCCGTAAGCAGCGGCAAAATCAGCTCGGTAAGCCTGGCGGGGTCGGCGCCTTTTAGATATTGATTATTCATCCAGTCCAATTTCTTCATATCAAAGGTAGCCGCGGTTTTGTTGACGTCCTTAATGTCAAAAATCTTTATCGCCTCGTTAATTTCAATCACCTCGCGGTTTTCTCCGGGCGACCAGCTTAATAATAGCAGGTAATTAACCAGGGCCTCGGCCAAATACCCCAGGGAGCGGTAATCGCTGATGGCCGTGGCGCCGGTGCGTTTGGAGAGCCGGCCGCCTTCCATACCCATGATTAAAGGCAGGTGCGCGAAATAAGGCGCCGGCAGCTTTAAGGCCTGATAGAGGAGAGCCTGCTTGGGCGTATTAGAAATATGGTCATCGCCCCTGATCACATGCGTAATATTCATCGTGTAATCGTCAACTACGCAGGCAAAATTATAGGTCGGGGTCCCGTCGGATTTAATCAATACCTGGTCTTTAATGTTGGCGGTGTCAAACTGAATCCTGCCGCGGATTAAATCATCTATAATTACGTTTTGCGGCGTAACTTTATAGATAATCGCCTCGCCCCGGCCCTCTGTTTTTTCCACATAAGCCAGTTTTTCCTTTAATAAACGCTCGGCGTATTCCCTGTAGATACCCGACCTCTGGCTCTGGTAATAAATCTCATCCCAACAAAATCCGAGCCACTTCAGGCTGCCTAATATCTCCTCCACATATTCGGGTTTTGAGCGCAGCTTGTCCGTATCTTCTATGCGCAGGATAAACTTGCCGTCTTTTGCGCGGGCATAAAGCCAATTAAAAAGCGCGGTGCGGCTGCCGCCGATATGCAAGTTTCCCGTTGGTGAAGGAGCAAAGCGCACCCTAATCATCTTAACCTCAACCCCTCTTTCAACGCCTTCTGGTTAATCTCAACCAGGCCCTTTTTATCCGCGGGCGCCATCTCGAAAATAACCTTAAGCACAGTTTTTTCTTCCACGATATTCTTTCGGGCGAAGTAACACCCCAGGGCGAGCATATTGGCTACCTTGATATTGCCTAATTTGATTGCCAGGTCAGTAAAGGGGTGGCTTAAAGTCTCCGTGTTTTTAGGCGGGAGTTTATCCACTAGAGAGCTATTGATAATTAAGAGGGTTTTATTCTTTACCCGCTCTTTAAATTTCTTCAGGGAGGGATTATTCATGATGATCAAGCTGTCCGGCTGATTAATACGCGGCGAACCAATGCGGCGATCGGATATTATTACCATGCAATGCGCGGTTCCGCCGCGCACCTCTGCGCCATAAGCAGGCAGCCAGGTGACAAATTTACCTTCCTGCATCGCTGCTTCTGCGAGAACCTTGCCTAAAAGCATAATGCCCTGGCCGCCGGCTCCTGCTATAATAATTTTTTCAATCATACAATTCTGTGTAATGTTAAATGTGTAATGTGTAACGCTGGTGTAACGGTTGCCACATTACACGTTACGCTTTAAACGTTACACAATTATTTAATTCTGCCTAATGGGAACTCTTTGGCCATCACGTTATTAATCCAATCCAGCGCCTGCCTGGGAGGCATCGCCCAATAAGTCGGGCAAGGCGATAATATCTCCACCAAAGAGAACCCTACATGATCAATTTGATTCTGGAAGGCCTGCCTTATCGCCTTTTTGGTTTTCATCACTTCTTGGGGCGAAGACAGCGCCGTCCTTTCAATATATTTTACGCCGGCAAGTAATGCCAGCATCTCGGAAATCTTTAAAGGATAGCCCTCTTCGGGCTTTCTTCCCTGCGGGGTGGTGGCGGTCTTTTGCCCCAGTAAAGTAGTAGGGGCCATCTGGCCGCCGGTCATACCGTAAACCGCGTTATTAATAAAAATGACGGTCAGGTTTTCGCCGCGGTTAGCGGCATGTATGGTCTCGTTGGTCCCGATAGCCGCTAAATCCCCGTCCCCCTGATAGGTAAAGACGATATTTTGCGGCCTGACTCTTTTTATCGCCGTAGCCACAGCCAGGGCCCGGCCGTGCGCCGCCTCAGAACAGTCAAAATCCCAATAATCATAGGCGATTACCGCGCAACCCACCGGAGCAACGGCAATAACCTGCTCTCTGATATTTAATTCATCCACCACTTCCGCGATCAGCCTGTGGGCTATGCCGTGCCCGCAGCCCGCGCAGTAGTGCGTGGATATGTTACGTAGGGATTTAGAATGACTGAATACTTTACCCATAATCAATTTCCTAAATTACAATAAACAAATTACAAATCACAAACAATATACAATACCAAAATCACAATGACCAAATGGTTCCATATGTAATTTTGGTCATTTGATATTTGGATTTGTTTGTAATTTGGAATTTGTGATTTGGGATTTAACATTATAGTTTTTTTATCTTGCTTATTATTTCTTCCTCTGAGGGAATTCCGCCGCCGGAGCGGCCTAAAAATCCGACTTCTGCCTGGCCGTCAAGCGTTAACCTAACATCCTCCAGCATCTGGCCATAAGACATCTCCGCCACTAAAAACTTTACGCGCCTGCGCGCTCGCGAATTGACGAGCCGAAAGGCATTTTCCGGAAACGGCCAGAGAGATATAGGACGAATTAACCCGACTTTCTTTGCCTTTTCTCTTAACCTTTCCACTGCTGCCCGGCAGATTCTCGCCATTGTCCCGTAAGCTACAATGATTACTTTGGCGTCGTCTAAAAACAGGCCCTCATAACGCTGCTCTCTTATTTTTATAGTTTTATATTTCTTTTGTAACAAAAGGTTGACCTTCTCTAAGTCGCCCTCTTTCATATAAAAAGATTTTACGATATTGGGCGTCCTACCTTTACAGCCGGTCAACGCCCACTTTTTATTCTGACGGGTGACGTGGTGACGTGGTGACGTGGTGACGTGTAAAGGTTCCATCGTCTGCCCCAGCATCCCGTCGCCCAAAATAATTACGGGATTACGGTACTTATCCGCTAAATCAAAGGCCGCAGGCATAAAATCATACGCCTCCTGCACAAAAGAAGGCGCCAAGACGATGCAATGATAATCTCCGTGGCCGCCGCTGCGCGTAGCCTGGAAATAATCGGATTGCGCCGGCCAGATATTGCCCAGGCCCGGCCCGCCCCGCATCACATCAACAATCACCGCCGGTAATTCCGCGCCTGCCATATAAGAGATGCCTTCCTGCTTCAGGCTGATACCCGGGCTTGAAGACGAGGTCATCGCCCTTGCCCCGCAGGCCGCGGCGCCAAAGACCATGTTGATGGCGGCCAGCTCTGATTCTGCCTGGATAAACACCCCGCCTGCCTGCGGCATATGTCCGGCCATATAGGCGGGGATTTCATTCTGGGGAGTAATAGGGTAGCCGGCATAGAAACGGCAGCCTGCCTGGATCGCTCCCTCAGCCATTGCCTCGTTACCTGTCATTAATATACGTTTCATAACGTTGTCACCAAGTCACCATGTCACAAGGTCACCCGTTGTTCAATTTTCTGCATTGCTTTTAGGGGTGACGTAGTGACTTTGTGGCCTGATGCCCCTTATTTATACACTTCTACACAGCAATCCGGGCAGATAACCGCGCATAATGTGCAGCCCAAGCATTCGCCCGTATCTTTGAATTCTACGGCAGCCACTCCCCGTTTATTTAAACCTTTAGCCGCCTTGATGAGCCCTTTGGGGCAAAAGCTCACGCAAAGTAAGCAACCCTTGCATTTATCTTTATCTATGGTTATTTTAGCCATATTATTACCTCGTCAGCAACTTAATCTTATGCGCTATTGCCGCAGCCGTCAACCCATATTTTTCCAGGAGGGCCTCTCTTTTTCCGTGCGCGATAAATTCGTCGGGCAGGCCTAATTTGATTGTCGGCCTGCCTATCGCCTCGCTCAGCGCGCTGCCAAATCCGCCTTCCACAATGCCCTCTTCCGCGGTAAAAATAACTTTTGTTTTTTCGGCCAAGCCCAAAAATAAATCTTTATCCAACGGCTTTACAAAACGCGCGTTAATCAAGGCGCCTCTTAGGCCTTCCTTAGCTAATAATTCTATCGCTTCTTGAGCCGGCCTTACCATAGAACCTATCGCGGCTATCGCAAAATCCTTCCCCTCGTTCAAAACTTCCGCCTTCCCAAGCTCAATTTTTGGTGACTTGGTGACTTGGTGACTTGGTGACTTATCTTTAGGATACCTGATAGCCACCGGCTTATCCAAACCTATGGCAAATTCTAACATCGCCTCCAATTCCTCCCCATCTTTAGGCGCCATAATCACTAAATTGGGGATGCTTCTTAAAAAAGCCAGGTCAAAAATTCCCTGATGCGTTACGCCATCCTCTCCGACTATGCCTGCCCGGTCAAGGCAAAAAATCACCGGCAGGCCCTGCAGGGCCGCCTCTTCCATAATCTGGTCGTAAGCCCTCTGCAAAAAGGTGGAATATACCGCCACTACCGGCTTAAGGCCTATTTTTGCCAGGCCCGCGGCAAAGCATACCGCATGTTGTTCGGCAATGCCCACATCAAAAAATCTTTCCGGATAGGCATCGCGGAATTTATCCAGGCCTGTGCCTTCGGGCATGGCCGCGGTAACGGCAACAATCTTTTTATCCTCCCGGGCCAAATCCACTAATTTCCGGCTAAAGACTTCGGTATAAGTGGGACTTTGTATCCCCTCTTTAGGCAAGGCCTGCCCGCTCTTTATATCAAAGCGTCCGGCGCCATGGAACCTGACCGGGTCGCTTTCCGCCGGAAGATAACCTTTGCCTTTCTTGGTGACCACATGCAGCAACCTCGGCCCTTTAATATACAAGATATTCTTTAGCGTCGGCACTAAAACATTTAAGTCATGGCCGTCAATAGGCCCGAAATAACGGAATCCCAATTCCTCAAAAAACATTCCCGGGACAAACAATCCTTTTAAGCCCTCTTCAAATTTATTGGCGATTTTTATCAGGCGGCTCCCTTTAGGCAGGCGCGACTTGGCAAAACCCTCCAAAGACCCCTTAAAACGATTGTATATCGGTAAAGAGATGAGTTTATTCAGGTATGTGCTTAAAGCGCCGACATTGGGGGCGATACTCAATTCATTGGTATTTAAAATAACTAAAATATCTTTCTTGAGGTGGCCGGTATTATTCAGCCCCTCAAAACACAAACCCCCGCTTAAAGAGCCGTCGCCGATTACCGCCACTACTTTAAAATGCTGCCCCGCCCCCAGGCTGTCCCTGGCGCAGGCCAAACCCAAGGCCAAAGATACCGCAGTTGAGCTATGGCCAGTAGTAAAAGTATCGTAAGCCGACTCTGCGTAAGACGGGAATCCGCTCACGCCCTGATATTGACGAAGGCTGGAAAAATCCTTGTTTCGTCCGGTTAAAATTTTATGCGCGTAGGCCTGGTGGCCGACGTCAAAGATTATTTTATCTTCGGGGCAATTTAAACAATAATGCAGCGCCACAATCAGCTCCACCGCGCCCAGGCTTGAGGCGAGGTGCCCCCCCGAAGAAGAAACTACCTCAATCATCCGCTCTCTAATTTCAGCGGCTAATTGCGGCAGCTTTTCCAAGGAAAGTTTTTTTAAATCCTGGGGTGAATTAATCTGGTCTAATATCATTAACTTTCGCCTTCGGCAGGCTCATCCTCAAACTTTTCTAAAGAAAATTTGGCGTCCTTCTTGGCCAACAATTCAACCTTACGCTGGGCCTCATTGAGGGCATGGGAACAGCCCTGGGCAAGCTTTATTCCTTCTTCGTATTTTTTCAGCGAATCCCCCAGGCTCAGCTTTCCGCCGGATAATTCTTCCACGATTTTTTGTAAGCGCCTGATATCCTCTTCAAAGGACTGTTTATCTTTTGTCATCTTCAATTACCTCCTGTACCGTGCCTAAGAAAGAACCTTTCTTTAGCATAGTCTTGACTAAATCGCCGGCCTTAAGCTCGGCGGCATCTTTAACCACCGCGCCATTACTGACAAGCGTGCTCAAACTATAACCCCGCGACAAAACTGCCAGGGGGCTCAGCGCCTCTAATCTCTTTATCAGAGAAAGGGCCCTTTCATTCGCGATACTCAAGCAATGCCTGATATGGCTAAGTAATGCTGTGCTTAATTCATCAAGCAGCTGCTGTTTCTCCAACAGCCTGTCCAGGGGGCTTTTTAACATATGCCTTAAGGCAATCAAGTTATTTTTCAAGCCCTGGATGACAGCCGTTACTGAAGAAATAAGCTCGTATTTATAGCTTTCTAATTCCGACAAGAGTTTATTTTTTTTATCTACAATAATCTTTGCCGCTGCCGAGGGCGTTTCCACAAAAACATCCGCCACTAAATCTGATAGCGTGGTGTTAATCTGATGGCCTACGGCGGAAATCGTGGGGATTGTGGAATTATAAATCGCGCGCGCGATGACCTCTTCGTTAAAAGCCCAAAGGTCCTCGGTACTTCCTCCTCCGCGGCTGATAATGATTACATCTACTTCTTTAAACCGGTTAAAATCTTCCACCCCTTCGGCTATCTCTAGCGCCGCGCCTTCCCCTTGCACGCGCGCTGAACGGATAATGACGTCAACGCAGGGAGCCCCTTTTTTTAAAATCTGCAGGATATCCCGCACTGCCGCGCCGGCGCTGGAAGTAACAATCCCGGCCCGAAACGGCATAAGCGGCAGAGGCTTCTTATGTGCCGGATCAAATAACCCCTCTTTTAACAGCCTGTTTTTTAACTGCTCAAAGGCCAGCTGCTGCGCGCCTACGCCTTTAGGTTCAATGCTCTCCACGATTAACTGGTATTGCCCGCGGGGCGGATAAATATCTACTTTACCAAAGCAGATTACCTTCAGGCCGTCTTCTATTTTAAACTTGAGCTGGCGGTTCGCCCGCACAAACATCGCCGCGGATAAAACCGCGTCCTTATCTTTTAAGGTAAAATAAAAATGCCCGGAAGTAGCTGCCCGGAAATTAGAAATCTCGCCCTCTACCCAAACCTCGCCAAAGGTATTCTCCAGGATAATCTTTATGTCCTGGGTAATTTCGGAGACAGTATAGATATGCCGGGATTTTTCCATTTATACTATTCTTTTTTTACTTGCGTGGCAGCTGTAGTATCAGACGTTTTCTCTGCGGGCTGAGCCGCATCCGTCACTTGGGCTGGGGCCTGCGGCGCAACTGCTTCCGGCTCCCTGGGTTTTGGCTTTAAGATAATCAAATTAACCGAATAAGGGGCCAGGGTCAATATCTCTTCATATAAATCAGCGGCCGGATGGATTTCTTTTTCTTCTGCGGGAATAAATTTGCAATTACTGCTGCAGGAGGAATCTACGAGGTACCTCTGGTAGAGGTAATTCTCCTTAAGGTTCTTAATGCCTAATTTTAAATTACGGCTGGCGGACTTGAATTTTGCCGCCCTATCGCTTAATTCCTTGGCTTTTTTCAATACGGCCCTTGTTTTACCCGTCAGTGCTAAACGGGAAGGCTCTAATTGGCCCTGCATAATCCTGTCCAGCCTGTCCGTCTTAATCAAGTTTAATAACGCCTTTCTCTCCGCGCTCTTTAGGCTGCCGAGGACCCTGGATAAATAACCTATTACGGCCTCCGGGTCAATATAATTATAAATTAATAGCGCGACGCTGTCTTTGCCCTGGGTGGCGATGACCCCGCAAAACTCATCCTTAAATTTATCCGAAGACAAAAACAGGTTATCCCCCAAAAGCCCCAGCATCCGGAAAGTATTGTAACTGGCCTTGGGCCCGCCCTTGTATTCGGAAGATTCAGAATCAAACCAAAAGATGCCTGTATTTCTGATTACGCCTTCCTTGTTGTTCTGGAAATCTTCCAGGGAAAAATAAAGCTGGTAACTAAGCCCGGCCTCGCGCATATTCCTTAAGCGGGCGGGAATATAGCTGGCCGCGATAAAAGACTCCTCTTTTCTTTCCGGCAAGACATTTATGCCCCGGTCATAATTCCATTCATCAACAATAAGGGGGGTATTCTTGTCAAAACGAAAATAGGTCAGCCAATCCCGGACCAGGCTGACCGAAAACTTATTATAAATAGTGGCCTGCTTCTCTGCCTGGGGGTCGCTGGAAAAGCCGTGCCAGCTGATAAAGTCTAACGGCAGCCGGTTTCTGTGGCAAAATTGAATGAGTTCGTAAATCAGGCTTCTCTCCGGGGTAACAATGGTATTGCCGTCAAAATTCTGGAACCACCAGCTGGTGCTCGGGCCGCCCAGGGGAATATGTATTTTCGTCTCTGCCTCTAATTCCTTTACTGCCTCGGCGATTGCGCGGTATAAATTAAGGTATTCCTGTTTCCGGCCTAAAAAGAAATCCTCTAAATCCGGCGCGCTCCAGACTTCATACCAGATATTATACTTTTTGTCGCAGCTTAAATGCCGGATATGGCGCTTGATTAGATCTTTAAACGCCTTTAAATTCTGGGGCAGGCTTCTTTTATCCAGCACCTTGCCCAAGCCCGCAGGCGTGCCGAATATATCCAGGATGACTGTCCCGCCCGCCTCATTAATATTGCTGATTATCTTTTCATAATTGCCTAATAAGCTGTTCTGTAAATTTTTATTTTTGGTGAACTGGCTAATCTCCCAGAAATTATACTGGATACGGTAGAGCCCTTTAAAACCGACGGCCTTTTGCCACTCATCAATGGCTGCGCTTGCCGCTATCTGCTGCGGCCAGATGCTGTCGCGATGGAACCCCCGGCCGCTTAAATCAATATTCGGCCGGAAAATATTCGGCAAGGGGACGGTCGCGGAGGCAATGTCTAAAGTAAATTCTAATTCATCGGATTGCTGGCCGTAAGAAGGATAAATTCCAATACACAATACACAAATTACAAACAATACCAAAATCACAATACCAAAACTACGTATAAATTCTCCTGTTTTGGTCATTGTAATTTTGAAATTGGAATTTGTTTGTGATTTGTAATTTGTAATTTGGAAATTAGACATTATATTTTTTCTGTATTCTAACAATGGCCCTTGCTTTTCCGGTATCCTCATTAATATCTAAAACCGCGCCCTGCAGTTGAATATTTTCCGTGGCCACCTCAAAGCGCTTAGGCACTGAGGTCAGGAACCTTTCTAAAACATCCTCTACTTTCCTGCCGATGACCGAATCCAGCGGACCGGTCATACCCACATCCGTAATGTAGGCGGTGCCTTGCGGCAGAATCCGCTCATCCGCGGTCTGCACGTGGGTATGCGTGCCTAAAACCGCGGAGACCAAGCCGTCTAAATACCAGCCCAGGGCCACTTTTTCGGAAGTAGCCTCGGCATGGATATCCACAATGATCACTTTTGTATCTTTGACTAACGCCTCCTGCGCCTGGCGGGTGCCCCTAAAAGGGCACTCCAGTGCCTCCAGAAAAACCCGGCCTTGCGCGTTCACCACGCCTATTTTCAGGCCATTGGCCGCCTTAAATAACCCCCATCCCTGCCCTGGCGCGCCTGCGGGAAAATTTACCGGCCTTAAAATCCTATCCTCCTGATTAATAATCTCTAAGACTTCCCTCTTCTTCCAAATGTGGTCTCCGGAAGTAAGCACATCTAATCCGCCGGCAAATAATTCTTCGGCTACTTGCGGCGTAATCCCTGAGCCGCCGGCGGCATTCTCGGCGTTGGCAATGCTAAAATCCAGGTTAAACTCTTTTTTTAAACCCGGCAGGAGCTTCTTTATCGCCTCCCTGCCCGGAGAACCCACTATGTCACCAATAAATAAAATATTCATTGCATACCCTGGTTACGCTATTCGGCTACGGTTACGATGCCCGTTTCGTTAAGAGGTTAGGTATAGCGTTTGAAATGTTGGCCGGTGAACGAGTGAGCCGGTGAACCGGTTAACTGGCAAACCGGTTAACCCGCTAACCTTTTTACGATACGGGCTTCGTTGCCTTAACCGTTACCTAATCCTATTTAGCGTATTCTATCGCTCTAGTTTCCCTGATTACTGTCACCTTAATCTGCCCGGGATACTCCATACCTTCTTCTATTTTTTTGCGGATATCCCGCGCCATATTAATCGCCTCGCTGTCCGTAATCTTTTCGGGCTGCACAATAACCCGGATCTCGCGGCCGGCCTGGATGACAAAAGATTTTTCTACGCCCTTAAAAACATTGGCGATGGACTCCAGTTTCTCCAGCCTCTTAATATAGGTCTCTAATGTTTCGCGCCTTGCCCCGGGCCTGGAGGCGCTGATGCCATCCGCGGCCACGGCTAAAACCGCGTAGAGGCTCTGGGGCGCGGCCTCCTCGTGATGGGATTCTATCGCCTGCACCACTTCCTGCGGCTCGTTATATTTTCTGGCAAGGTCTGCCCCGATTTTAGCGTGCGTGCCTTCTACCTGGTGGTCAACCGCCTTGCCGATATCGTGCAGCAGGCCGACGCGCCGGGCCATACGAAAGTCCAGCCCTATCTCCGAAGCCAAGGCGCCCAAAATAAAAGAAACTTCCTTGGAATGCTGCAGGGCATTCTGGCCAAAGCTGGTGCGGTATCTCAACCGGCCAAGGAGCTTAATCAGCTCCGGATGCAAGCCGTTAACCCCGGCCTCAAAGGCGGCATGTTCGCCCTCTTCGCGGATTTTGTCTTCCATCTCCTTTTGGGTCTTCTCTACTATCTCTTCAATCCTTCCCGGATGGATTCTGCCGTCGGAAATAAGCTTTTCCAAACTGATACGCGCTATTTCCCGGCGCACAGTATCAAAACTAGACAAGGTAACCGCCTCCGGCGTATCATCAATAATCACATCCACGCCGGTGGCCATTTCAAAGGCGCGGATATTCCTTCCTTCCCTGCCGATGACCCTGCCCTTCATCTCGTCGCCGGGCAAATTGACCACGCTCACCGTGGATTCTACCGTATGCTCCACCGCGCACTTCTGGATACTCAGGCTGACTATTTCCCTGGCCTTTTTCTCCGCCGCGCTGCGCATCTCTTCTTCCTGCCGCCTGATGAGCACCGCCTTTTCCATACTCAACTCCTCATTCAAACGGCTGAGTAAAATCTGCTTTGCTTCTTCGGCGGACAAGGAAGCGATCTTCTGCAATCTTTCCTTCTCTTCGGCAATCAGGGCGTGGAGCTGATTATCCTTTGCCTTTATGGCATCTTCCTGTTTTTTTACGTTATCCAGCTTTAGGCCGATTTCCTTTTCCTTTGCCTCTAAAAGGCCGAGCCGGCGGTCAATATTCTCTTCCTTCTGCGCCAGCCTTTTTTCTAAATTGGCAATTTCCTGGCGCCGGTCTTTGGTCTCGCGCTCAAAATCCTGGCGCATGCGGTAGAGCAGGTCTTTTGCCTCCAGCTCTACTTCGCGCTTACGGTCCTGCGTCTGTTTTTTGGCCTCTTCTAAGATTTGCCTGGCCTTTTCTTCGGCATCCTGAATCTTTTTTTCCGCTATATATTTCCTTAATGCATAACCGGCATACACCGAGATTAACGCCACAACTATGGAAAATACAATTGTATTTAACATCGCTTAAACGACCTCCTTCGATGAAATTGCTGGCGGTGAAAATTTGGACCGATAAATTACAGGTTAGGCCCTTATGTTTGACTAGGCAAAGATGACTTTATTGACGCAGATATCTCTTTTGGTGGCGGGGATGCTCGGTAAGATTTGGAAATCAAATGCCAGGGCAACAGCCGGTATTCTCCGGGGTAACTTACGCAAAAAATAATCGTAGCAGCCTTTACCGCGGCCTAAACGGTTGCCTTTTTTATCAAAGGCGACTCCTGGCACAATCACAAGGCCTAAGTCCTCTAAATTAATCGTTTCTTTTATCGCGGGTTCGCATACCCCGTAAGGGCCTTTTTTAAGCCTGGCCCTCTCGGAGAATACGCAGGGCTTGATTGCTCTTTTTTTGCCGCAAACCGGAACCGCGACTATCTTACCTAATTTTAAAGCTTCCTCTATCATTCTTTTTGTGTTTACCTCGCCATCAAACGAGAGATAAAACATCACTGTCTTTGCCTTTTGAAAAAGTTGCGTCCGAAAAAGCTTATCCTTAATTAACCCGCTTTTTCTTTCTCGTTCCTCCTCCTTCTGTGATTTTAACTTAAGTAAGAGTTTACTACGGATTTGCTGCTTTGTCAACCCCGTTACAATTTTTACCACACGGCTGGCATTCCCAAAATTGGCTATGATGTCAAATTTTGCCTTTGGTTTCATTTTAAGGGCTTTCTCAGAAATTGTAACGGGGTCAATGCCACATAGATAGCACCGTTTGCTAATTCAATCTTGCAGCGTTTACGAATTTAATCTCGTAACTGTACCCTCTGCCTAGGTACACTTACAATCTTAAATTTAAAAACGTTACCCGATTGGGTTTGCAAACGGTGCTAATTTAATTTAATGTTCGTGGGCGTCGGCCTTGGGCTCTCCCGTCCCATGTTGATGATTCTCGGGCGGGATCCCGTCCGCGCCTGAAATATCTGGACGGGAAAAGGCGCTGGGGTCTTTGCCGATTTTCTTGTAGTAATCCGCTAAGGCTGCCCGAAGCGCCTGCTCGGCCAAAACCGAACAGTGCATTTTTATGGCCGGCAAGCCCCCTAAGGCCTCAGCTACCGCCTTATTGGAAATTTTCAGCGCCTCTTCAATGGTCTTGCCCTTGACCATTTCGGTAACCATTGAGCTGGTCGCAATAGCCGCGCCACACCCCATAGTTTTAAACTTAGCATCAACAATTATGTTATTCTCAACCTTAATATACATCTTCATAATGTCGCCACAGATAGCATTTCCAACAGTGCCTACGCCATTGGCATCGGGAATTTCTCCGACATTCTTCGGATGCATAAAATTTTCCATCACTTTTTCGCTGTAATTTAAATCGCTCATATTAATGAGGAATCATTATGAAATCACCAATAACCAAGATACAATTACCAAACAAATTCTCCCGACAAAGTCGGGATCCCGCTAAATTTTAATTTTAGCGCGGGACAATATTCAATAACCAATCACCAAATAAAATCTCTAAGAACGCCGCGTTTGGCTATTGAGATTTGGTTATTGGTTATTGTTTGGTTATTGGAACTTGGAATTCGGTTATTTCGTGCTTTAGATTTTGTCATCTGTCATTACCATTTTATGTGGTTTTAGGCCTTTTTTATAGTCCTTCGGGCTTTGTACTTTTTTTAACGTATCCAGTTTTTTACGCTTTTCTAATTCCTGGTAAATTAACACCCAGGCGCAATCTTTGTCCTTATCCACCTCGCACTTACCTTTATTCATCCCGCCGCAAGGGCCGTTTAATAATCCCTTGGCGCAAAGCGTAATCGGGCAAATGCCGCCGGTAACATCCAAGACACATTCTCCGCAAAGAGAACATTTTTCATAAAAATTACCCTGGGCATCCATTACCGCGCCGAATAAGGTATTGCAGGCGGGTATGGCTACTAAGCCCAGCCGGTCATTATCCTTGACTGATTGCACTCCCAAGCCGCAGGCCAAAACTAAAATTGCCTCAGCTTCGCGCCAGGCCTTTGTATTCTTGGCTATTTCGGTCTTGATTTGGCTGGCCACGCAAGGCGCGGAAGGAATACACATCCCCACTACGGTTTTACCCTGCGCCTCTAACAGCGCTTTCATTTCGGCCAATTCCGGCTCTCCGCCGGTCTTAGCGGTAGCGGCGCACTCGCCGCAGCCGACCAGGAATATCTTAGTATAGCCTTTTAAGCTATCTATAATCTGCTGAATGGGTTTCTGCTCTGTGATAATCATCTTAGTCTCTTTAAATATTTGAGATCTTCCGAATCCTTAGGCCGACCAGCCGCGCGTTTCATTTTTATAAGATCCTTTAAGGAAGCAAAGTAAACGAAAGTGCCGCCAAATTTTGCTCTTACTTTATTTTTCCACGCCTCCTCAAAGGTTATGCCTTTTACAAAAGGATGAATATCTGTCTCTACCGCATACTGCCGAATGAGTAATTTCTTCTGAAGCAATTCTTCTATTTTAATATCGGCTACTAAATGCCTTTAAAGCTTGCCATGTCTTTTCGGCGTTGGCTATAGTTGGCCTAATAAAAATATCAATATCTAAAGTTGCGCGGGCATATCCATGAACTGGAAAAGCGGTCGCGCCAATAATTACGAAATCTACCCTATGTTCTTTTAATGATTTCAGAAGGTTTTCGGCGTCCATTTTTTCTTAATAGACCGGCCATTTCTTTTGATTTTTTAAACATCATCTCAAAGCGTTCTTTAAGCGAAAGCGATTGCAAAAATCTTAATTCAAACTCAATTTCTTTTGCCTGATTATGCCTGCTTAACTTTAGAATCATCGTCATTTACTCCTACTTCCATTTTACATAGATTTTTGGAAGTATCAAGGAAATTTAAGGCGGGATTAAAACAAAGGGGCGCCTCTGTATTTGGCCTTTTTTGGGCTGATAGACCGTGAAAGGCAGGACGCCCCTTTTATTAAATAACAAATTCCAAATCACAAATTACAAACAATATACAAATCCAAAATTACAATGACCGAAACTTCTCTATTGTGCCTTGCAAATAATAGCGGTAAATATATTCCTCAACTCTTGCGATTCTTTAATAAACGTAATGATTTCCCCTGTGAAGCCTGATTGGCTTGCTTTAATAGTTCTAACCAATAGCTGCTTTCCTTGCATTCCTTTCTTGTAATCTTCATTCTATGTATAAAATCCTTCTTGCTTAATGCCTCATTTGCCTCTCTGTAATTTGCGCCCACGGAACCGGAGGCATCTATTAGTTGGCCAATTAATCTTAAGTTAATCACGTCTTTTGGCAACTTACCGCATAACCTAATTATCCCTTTGGAAAATTCCAAAGTCCTTTCTTCTAAATTATATATTTTGCTTTGGTATTCGGTCATTTGGTATTGTAATTTGTTTGTAATTTGTATATTGTGTATTGTGATTTAACCTCTACCACTATAATAGACGTGGTTACCCATCAAATCTAACACCTATTTTTTACTATTTTATCACCGCCGGTTCGCCGGGTAGAACATCTATCTTTTGCAGCGCAGCCGCAAATTCTGCGCTCGGTTTCTGCTCCAGCATCACCAGGATTTCTTTCAACGATTCATCGCTGCCGGTGCAGCGTTCCTCTTCCATGCGCATAATATCCGCAATACAGCCGAGCACCTTATCTATTTCCTTATCCGCGCAGCCGCCTGCCACGCAACCCTGCAAATACTCCTTTATCCTCTGCGGTGACGGGGTGATATTCGCCGCCAGCATCCGCTCTATCTCCTGCCATTCTTTGGCTAATTCGGGATTGACTTCGCGCTGGAAAGTTAGAGGGCTAGAGGGCTGGATGGTACGCAAACCGCCCATCGGCTGAATAGCAATGGGCATATTGCCGCTGAAATCGATACCGCCCTTGCCGGTATCTTTTTGTTCTGTTACTATAAAAGTATCACTTTTGCTATCTTGCCCTAATGACCCCCGGCTATCGAAATTGTTCGGTTTAATTCGGTTAAGTTCAGGATCTTTCGTGCCAGATCCGAACCTGATTGCTAAATCTCCAGATACATTAATGTACGCATCATAGCCAAGCTGGCGTAAACCCTCTGCCATTTTATCCGCATATGATGCAAACCGCTGACCCTGCATACGTGCACGGACAGCTTTTAATTCCGCCGCAAAAGGGGTGTTTAATACAATGCTGGCGCCGTTCTCCCATAACTCAGTCCCTATGATGTCATACTGCACGTGCTCATCTATAGTAAACCCCAACTCTACAATTTCCAGCGATTGGCCTGTTTTTCTATAAATTACATATTCATGCCCGCCCACTGTATTATCATTTGTAGATAAAAACAGGTATCCGTTTTCTTTTAAATGAACTTTCAACCTCTCTAACGCTAATCTTCTCTGCTCTGGCGGATAGTGCATAAGGACATTGCTAACCCTGATCAAGTCCGCCTGTTCTGCCAATCTTAAGCCGAACAAATCGCCTTTTACCGGCTCAATACCCGCCTCCGGCGCATAATGCTCTACCGGATGGAAAAATATGTAATTCATGTCCATATCAAGCCGACCTTCGCCGCCGCCTTTTTGCCACAATTCATCCCTTACCGCGTTTATTCTCCGGATCTGTTGAGGCGTTAAATCATCAAGGCCTTTCGATGCTTTATCATTGACGACGCCATAGAGGTTCCCATCGCCATCATAAAGCGCATAAAAACCTACGCTGAAATCGTCAAATGAATCATTGTTTATCCATACCGCATACTCCGGCATTTGGTTATCTACGCCTATCATGCGGACATCAAGCCCGTTAGCCGCTAGCGTCTGGCGCAACCTGGCCGTAGTAATCCATGGTTCGTCCGCAGTATTAAAACCGGGTCCGATATCCACAACGGTTAATTTATCCGTCCTGCCTTTAAGTAATTCACCGATTCTGAGATTAGCCTTATCCAACCTCTCTACTCCAGTAGCTTGACGGGTGATTTTGCCGCCGGTAGGCTCCGCCTCCCCGGTGCCGCCGGCTTGCGGCTGCTGGGCAGCGGGGTTATCTTTATTGGTCCATCCCCAGCGCGCAAAGGCGCCGGGGTTGCGCCTCGTATAATCCGCATAAGCTGCCAAAACCTCTTCTCCAGTGGTAGCGGTCCCTTCCTTGGCCAGCTGCTGGGCATACTCGGCTAAACCGGGGCGGTCGCCGTATTTAGACTGTAATATTTTCAGGATTTGGGCGGCGGTTAAAGCTTCTTTTGTTTTAGTAGCTGCTACCGGTTTCCCGTTTTTATTTATACAATCTTCCACCATAGCCGCATAATCGCTCAAAAGCTGTTGGAAGGCAGGATGGAGCCTAGGATTATCCATTTTTGTCTGATATAGCTTGTTTAAATGCGGATAAAGCTGGGGCCAAATCTCAATAGCAGCAGTGTCTTTTCGCCTATCATAATCTCCCCGCCAGATAGCCTCAAAAGCCGCAACAGGAATGCCAAATTCCTTTGCCTTATCCCTAATATCCCCCTTAAACATCCTGTATATCGCCGCTAAACCTCGGTTTTTGCTTGGGTCTGAATCTTCTTTTATGTATTCTATCAGCGCCGCGTTTAGCAATTTTATATTCCGAATAAGTTGATAGACTCCCTGGGCAAGTCTTGTTGAGCCATAAATAAGCTCTTGATTGTCTAAATGGAAGATTTCACCTGCATCAGCCGGATCGTAATAGGGAAGCAGCAATCCCAGATAATCAGTTCTTTCTTTAGTCTTAGGCGCTTGCCCGTTTACCGGCTTAACCACGCCGCCGCCTGAGATGAGAACGCTGGATTGTTTGCCCATAAGCGAGATCACATCCCTAGGATACCCTTTTTCATAAAATCTGCTGGCAAGCAGGGCAAATTCAATGTATTTGGCTTCCTCCGTAAGATTGCCGGCAAAGGCTAACTGTAGCTCAATTTCATATCTGGCGCGGTCAAACATGTTTGTTTCGCAAAGATAATAGAATAAATCTGTTTTGACTCTTTCAGAAATGGTGGAAGGAAATAGTATTTCGTGTTCCAAGGCCTCCACGCCTTTTAATAAGGCCCCTTCTCTACGCCATTCAAGGCCATAAATAGGCGCGGCCAGGTATCTAAGGGCCTGCTCATTTTTATCGGGCTCCTGCGTATTCGGCCTGCTATAGAGATGCACCTTAAAACCGACAGCGGGGCCAATAGAGGCAGCCTCAAGCGCGCTAATCTCCTTAATCTGTTTTTCTAAAAATCTTTCGTTAACCTCTGCGTTCCTTAAGCCGTTTTCTGCTTTAGCCTTAAAAAGTATAAGTGCTACTGCCGCATCTGATATTTGCCTATCCATAGCCTGAGATTGCGCTCTTATCCGCAATATCAAGTCTGCATCGGCTCTTAAACCAGGCATTACCATCTCCCAATAGGTTTTAAATTCCTGGTCAGTAAAGAGCTCTTTCACAGCGGGCAGGCCGTGTTGGAATAGGCGCCAGGCGTTTGTGCCGCTGGCAATGCCTAAGCGCACCAGATCATCGCCTATCTGGTTTAAAGTAGCTCTGTCAATAATAAGGGCTTTCACAACAGGCAGGCCGTATCGGAATAGGTCCCAGGCATCTGCCCCGGCAGCCACACCCAGGCGCACCAGGTCATCGCCTATCTGGTTTAAAGTAGCTCTGTCAATAATAAGGGCTTTCACAGCGGGCAGGCCGTATTGGAATAGGAACCAGGCATTTGTGCCGCTGGCAATGCCTAAGCGCACCAGGTCAGGCCAATAGGTTTTAAATTCCTGGTCAGTAAAGAGCTTTTTCACAGCGGGCAGGCTTTGTTGGAATAGGAGCCAGGCATCTGCCCCGGCAGCCACATATAATTTCTTAAAAGGGATATACCCATAAATCGCAATTATGCCGACAAAGTCTCTATTTAGTTTTTGGATATCTATTCTCTGGGTTAAAAATTCTTCAGCCGCATCTTCTTCTTCAACCGTTCCTTTTAGCGAGCCCGCCTCCCCGGTGCCGCCGGCTTGCGCTTGGCGCTCGCGTTCCATCCTATCCTGGATATCGCGCTCCGGCATCCCGCCGCCTTCAATCCAGTAATAACCGTCTTTTTTATAAACCGGCATAACTGCGCCGTTTAAAACTATATGTTCCTCGCCGGAGGTTAAAACCAACCGCGCGTTATCGTCTATTTCTCCGGCGCTCATCGGCTCTTTAGCATACTCGCCTCGTCTTAGGTCAAGCACGTGACTGATCAGAGCATCCTTTAATTGCTGGGCAGTATAAGTTGTTTCTGCGGATCCGCCTTTTATCCTATCCTCACCTAACATACCACTGCGACGCGCCGTCGTTTCCTCGTTGCCTTGCCTGCTTAATTGTGCCCATACATTTAGGAAATCTATCTCTTTATCAATTTCGGCTACCAGAAATGCCTTGATTTCTTCGCGCAGCACAGCGTTCGGATCAGCTTCATTGAGATGGAATTGCGCTTTAAAAGCGCTTATTTGCCTGTTTTTTTCCGCCAGCACCGCATCATCGTTAACTTTTTTTAGAGAATTTTCCAGCGATGTGGACAGATATGTCGCTATTCCTACTGCTTCTAATATCTGCTGACGCAAAAATTCATCTTCGGTTTTACTGTTACTCTGGAGGGATGCTTTGACCGTCTCTAGGATGCGTATTAAGTTTTGCGGATTATCTTCGCGTATCTGCCCCTGAGATCTCAATGAGCGTAAAGTGCCTCTTAAAAGACCTAAAAGAATATGTGTTCCGATAAACTCACCTTTGAAATAATCGGCCATGCTGATGTTTTGACGCGGGCCTTTGTTGTGATAAAGCGCAAGGTCGGATCTTTCTTTTATGTATTTTTTATTTGCGGCTACGGTAGCAAAAGTTAAATAGAAATCATCTAGGCGCAGGCCAAAATTATCGGTGGGACAAGCCATAGGGACATCCGCGGTTATCCCTGTAGCGGTAGTAAAACTGGCGACCTCAGGAGAAGTTCCCATA
>VGKK01000002.1 GCA_016867095.1 Candidatus Omnitrophota bacterium
AACTAGGCGCAATGTTTTCCCGGTATTAGGGGGGTCAGCCTTAACTGATAAAGGCATCCCGCAAATTTTAGACGCCATTATTCAGTATTTACCCAACCCGCAAGAGCGGCCAAAAATTGAGGCAACTGATCCTTTAAAACCCGAGGATAAAAAAGAAGTTGTTTTTAAGGAGGACGCGCCGTTCTGCGCCTTTGTTTTTAAGAGCATCTCCGACCCCTATGTCGGGCAGCTGACATTGTTGCGGGTTTTTTCCGGAAAATTATTATCAAATACCAGTTTTTATAACGTGAATAAAAGGACCAGGGAGAGGATCGGCCAGATTTACCTCCTGCAGGGTAAGGAGCAGGTTGGCGCGGAGGCCGTTGCTTGCGGCGATATTGTGGCCATCGCCAAATTAAAAGAGACGGTAACTTCGGACTCGCTCTGCGATGAGAAGGCGCAGGTTTTATTCGCGCCGATAGTTTTCCCCGAGGCCGCGATATCCGCTTCGGTAAAGCCCAAGTCGCGCGAAGACGAAGAAAAAATTTCTATTGCCCTGCACAAGCTGGTGGCAGAAGACCCCACTTTTAAAGTTACGCATGACCCGCAGACCAAGGAACTGATTATTTCCGGGTTGGGCGACCAGCATTTAGGCGTGATGGTTAACCGTTTAAAGAAACGCTTTCATGTGGATGTGGAAATGGGCACGCCGAAAGTCTCCTATAAGGAAACCATTACTAAAGGCGTGAAGGTGCAGGGTAAATTCAAGCGCCAGTCCGGCGGCCGGGGCCAGTACGGGGATTGCTGGATTGAAGTTGAGCCCTTGGGGCGCGGCGGAGGTTTTGAATTTATTGACAAAATTTTCGGCGGCGCTATCCCGCGCAATTTTATTCCCTCGGTAGAAAAAGGCGTGCGCCAGGCCTGCCTGGAGGGCGCGGTAGCCGGTTGCAACATTGTAGATCTGCGGATAAGGCTTGTGGACGGCTCTTACCATGAAGTTGATTCTTCGGATATGGCCTTTCAGATTGCCGGGGGTATGGCCCTAAGAAAGGCCGTGCAGGAGGCCGGGCCGGTGCTCCTGGAGCCGATAATGGATGTAGAGGTGTTTATCCCCGAGGATTATTTGGGCGCAATATCAGGAGACCTGAATTCCCGGCGCGGCCGCATTATGGGGATGGATGTAAAAGGTAAATCCCAGATTGTCAAGGCCCAGGTCCCGCAATCGGAAATGTTCACCTATGCCAATGACCTGCGTTCCTTGACCGGCGGCAGGGGTTCGTACTCTATGCGTTTTTCGCATTACGAGGAAGTCCCGCACAAAATTGCCTCCACGATTATCGCTGCTTATCAAGCCACCAGAAAACAGGAAGAGCGCGAATAATACAGTCACCAAGGCAACGCTAAAAAGGAAAAAAGATGAAAATCTGCGCATTTTCTATCCCGGAAATAAATATAGGTAAGCACAATATAAAGGACTCGCGGCTGGATGAGGTAGATAAGATTACCAAATCCAAAAAGAAAACTTATATGCAGGCGGAGGTAGTTACTCAGGATATGGCTGTTGACGCGGATGCCATATTGGCCCCGCAGGACGCGCGCGCCGACCTTGTGCTGAAGGATTTGGAATTTGTGGAAGCGCGCTTTTCCCGCAGCGAGCAGGAAACGGAAAAAGCGCTTTTGAATAAATTAAAAAGTACGCTGGAAAAAGAAGAATTCATTAGCAGCCTGCAATTAAACGACGAGGAGAAAAAGATAGTCTCCGGATACGGGTTATTGACCTCCAGGCCGGTTGTCGTCCTGCAAAAAGAAGATTTAGCTGACCAAGACGCGGCCTTGGCCAAGGCGGTTAAAGAGAGCGGTTTTATCAGTTTCTTTACCACAGGAGAAAAGGAAACCAGGTCTTGGCTGATTAAAAAAGGCACCACTGCCTGGGAGGCGGCAGGCTCAGTGCATTCAGATATCCAGCGCGGCTTTATTCGCGCTGAAATCATCAGCCTCAATGATTTTTTAAGTTGCGGCGGAGAAAGCCAGGCAAAGCAGCAAGGCAAGATGCGCCTTGAGCCAAAAGAATACGTTATGCAGGACGCGGATTTAACAAATTTTAGATTTAATAAGTGAGCGCATAAGTTGTGGAGCACGCACCCGGCTTTGTTGGAATAGCCGGCGTGCCGCTTTCTGCGGCAAGTGCGACATAACTTATATGCGCGAACTTATCCCGCCGAGTATGGCGAAATTGTCGTAAGAGAATTTCACCATATCTTACGAGGCGGGACAGAGTAATAAAGAAAGGAGTATGGTTGTGGTTAAAATTAAGCGTGCGTTAATTAGCGTTTCGGACAAAACCGGCATCCTGGATTTTGCCAAAGAGCTAAATAACATGGGCGTGGATATTCTTTCTACGGGCGGCACGGCAAAATTACTGCGCGAAAACAATATCCCGGCAAAGGAAGTATCGGAATACACCGGTTTTCCCGAGATGCTGGATGGAAGAGTAAAGACCTTGCACCCTAAAATACACGGGGGGCTCCTGGCTATACGCGATAATCCCCAGCATATGCAGAGCCTCAAAGAGCATGATATCGGCTTAATAGATATGGTGGTAGTAAATCTTTATCCTTTTGAAAAGACCACCCAGAAACCCAACGTTTCCATAGAGGAAGTCATTGAAAATATTGACATTGGCGGGCCTTCCATGCTGCGCTCCGCGGCCAAGAACCATCGTTTTGTGGCGGTGATCTGCAATCCGTTGCGTTATTCCCAGGTAATCGCGGAGCTGAAGAAAAATAAGGGCGCAATCCCCGAAAGTTTAATGCGCGAATTGGCGGTAGAGGTGTTTAAGCGCACCAGCCTTTATGACGGCGCCATATATGAATACCTGAACAGGTACCTGACAGGCCTGGCCCAGCAGCCTGCGCAGGGTTTTCCCAAAGAACTGAATTTAGAATTTACTAAATTGCAGGACCTGCGCTACGGAGAGAATCCGCATCAGCAGGCGGCATTTTATAAAGAAAAGGGCAAGGCCAAAGGGCTGATAAACTTAAAACAGTTGCAGGGTAAGGAGCTATCCTTTAACAACATTTTAGATTTAAATGCCGCCTTTGAGTTAGTCAAAGAATTCAGCAATCCGGCAGCGGTAGTGGTCAAGCATAATAATCCCTGTGGCGTAGCCGAAGATAAAACGCTGGATAAGGCCTTTCTGGCAGCCTGGAAATGCGACCCTCTTTCGGCATTCGGCGGGATTGTCGCCTTAAATAGAAAACTGGATTTGGCGACTGCCGCGCTTATCGCAAAAAGCGGATTCCTGGAATGTATCATTGCCCCGGAGATTCCCGCGCAAGTCAGGGGTTTATTTGAAGGAAAAAAGAACCTGCGTTTAGTGGAATTAGCCGGCCTTGAGCCGATTGCCGAGCTGGAATTTAAACGCGTCAGCGGCGGGCTCCTGTTGCAGGATAAGGATTTAGACACCCTGGATCCTAAGAACCTTAAGGTAGTGACTAAAAAGAAGCCGACCAAGAAGGAATTGGAGAGTCTTATCTTCGGCTGGAAGGTGGCCAAGCACGTAAAGTCAAATGCCATTATTCTGACCAAAGGCACAAAGACTATCGGTATCGGCGCAGGCCAGATGTCCAGAGTAGATTCAGTGATGATTGCCAAAAAGAAGGCTCTGGTTTCCACTCAGAATACCTGCCTGGCCTCGGATGCCTTTTTCCCCAAGGAAGACGCGGTCGTCAACGCGATTAAGGCCGGGGTAAAGGCGGTTATTCAGCCCGGCGGCTCCATTGCCGACGAAGCCATTATCAAGGTTTGCGACAAGCATAAAATTTCCATGGTCACGACGGGCATCAGGCATTTTAGACATTAAGTCAAAACTCAAAAGTCAAAAGTAAAAAGTTCAAGGCAAAATTCAAAAGTTTTTAATTTTTACTTTTTACTTGCACTTTTGACTTTTTACTTTTACCTTTTGACTTAAATGACCTACCCAGAAACTATTAAATACCTAGAATCTTTTATTAACTACGAAAAGATTCCCGCCTACCCTTATAAAGAGTCCTTAAAATTAGAGCGCGTCAAGGGGTTCCTGGCCGCGATAGGCAACCCCCAGGATAGCCTGAAGTGCATTCATATTGCCGGCACCAAAGGCAAAGGCTCAACCTGCGCCTTTCTTACCTATATATTGCGCCAAGCCGGCTTTAAGGTAGGGTTATACACTTCCCCGCATTTGTCGGATTTCCGCGAGAGAATCCGTATATTAAGTCACAAGTCACAAGTCACAAGTCACAAGTTAAGTAGAGAATTTGAAGGGATGATCTCACAAAAGGAGATTAGTGATTTAGTCGCCAGATTAAGGCCGGCGATAGAGGATTACAACAGAAATTCCAAATACGAGAGGCTTTCTTTTTTTGAGGTTTATACTGCCCTGGCCTTTGTTTATTTTAAAGAAAAAAAAGTGGATTTCGCGGTTTTAGAGACCGGTTTAGGCGGGAGGCTGGATGCGACTAATGTGGTAAATCCTTTAGTCGCGGTAATCACGCCCATCAGTTATGAGCACACACAGAAACTGGGCAATACCTTAAAAGAAATCGCCCAGGAAAAGGCAGGAATCATTAAGCCGCAAGTCCCGATAGTTATTAGCGCTCCGCAGGAAAAAGAGGCTGGTAAGGTCATCCGGCAGAGGTGCAAAGACGCCGGAGCCAAATTATACGAAATAAAGCAAAATAAATATCCCCGTTTTAAAATAAAACTGCTGGGAGAGCATCAACAGATTAATGCTAATGTAGCTGCGCAGGCGGCCAGGGCCTTGGGTTCTTGCGGGATTAAAATTAGTGAAAAGACAATTCAAAAAGGCCTCTGTCAGACGGTTTGGCCAGGACGCCTGGAAATAGTTGCCAGAGAGCCTTTGGTAGTTTTAGATGGCGCGCAAAATGTAGCCTCGGCAGTTGCTTTAAAAAAAGCAGTCCAGGATAATTTCAAATATAAGGAATTAATTTTGGTTTTGGGAATTTCCAGCGATAAAGATATTAAGGGAGTTTGCCGGCAATTATGCCCTTTGGCAGATAAGATTATTTTGACGCGAGCGAATAATCCGCGGGCAACAAAGGTGGATGAGCTTGAGAAAATTATTAAGTCACAAACTAGGTGTCAGGTGCCACAGATTATTATGACCGAAAATGCGAGAGAGGCAATGAATAAGGCCAGGGGTATAGCTCATAAGGAAGATTTAGTATTAGTAACGGGGTCATTGTTTGTAGTAGGCGAGGCGCGCAAATTGCTAAAAAAACTTGACTGAGGTGGATTAAGCGGGATAATTAGGCTATGCAGATTGGATAGTGGTGAAGTTGGAAGGGGTAAATCCTCCACTCTAAAAAAGAAAAACCTTCGTTGGCCAGTTTTGGTCGGCGGAGGTTTTTATGTTTTTAGGAGATTAAGGCGGATTTGTTCGTTTGGGGAATATTTAGAGAATGAAAAGTAGAATTATTGGCATATTAGGCGAAGACGGAGTTATCTCGCGGGCGCTTAGCGGTTATGAGTCAAGGCCGGAACAGATCAAAATGGCCGAAGCAGTGTGCGAGGCAATTGAATGTGGAAAACATCTCTTAGTCGAGGCAGGTACCGGCATCGGGAAAAGTCTGGCGTATCTGGTGCCTTTTATAATTCATGCGGTAGAAGGCGAAAAGAAAATAGTTATATCAACCAACACAAAAACACTTCAACAGCAATTATGTCAGAAGGATTTGCCGTTTCTAAAAAGATCTCTGGGGATAGAGTTTGATTTTACCTTATGCCTGGGCAGCGAGAATTATCTCTGCAAGAGGCGGCTTAACAGCAGTTTTACTTATGATCTCTTTGAAACCGATGCGCAAGCCGAAGACTTAAAGAAAATCATGGCATGGTCAGAGCGTGCAGAAAGGGGTATTAAGTCAGATTTAGAATTCGTTCCGAGAGGCGGGGTTTGGGATAATGTATGCAGGGATCCGGATTTATGCATTGGTAATAAGTGCCATTATAATAACGGCTGCTTTTACAGGAAGGCAAAAAGCGCGCAGAAGAATGCGCACGTTCTTATTGTGAACCATTCGCTTTTCTTTACGAATTTATCCGCAGGCGGCCAGGTTCTTCCGCAGTTTGACGCCGTAGTTTTTGATGAGGCCCATACGCTGGAAGAGGCCGCGGCAGGGTGTCTCGGTTATGAAGTCAGCAATACCCAGGTAAAATACCTGCTTGATTCGATATATAACTCTAAGACGAAAAGAGGCTTATTGTCTAAGTTCAAGCGGGCGAAGCATCAGATAGGCGTCATACAGCATAGATTGGAAGAGGCAAGGACCGCTGCTATGCAATTTTTTAACGCTGTTTCTGAGAAATTTGGCAGTCAAAGCGATGTTAAGAGGATACGAACTGCGAATATCATTTATAACTATTTAGACGAACCGCTAAAAGGGTTGACGGAAGCCATAAAAGGCTTAATTGATTGCGTTAATAAGCAAGAAGATGAGGTTTTGTTAAGGTTCTATGTCAAAAGATGCATCGGCCTGAGGGCATCGCTTGAATTTATATTGAGTCTTGAGGAGAAGGCGGATTACGTTTACTGGGTTGAAGTGGCAGCGCGCCGCCGCGGCATAAAATACTCACTTTTGGCAAGCCCTATAGAGATAGCCGAAGAGCTGGATAATCAGCTATTCAGTATCATTAAGCCGGTAGTTTTAACTTCCGCCACGCTCGCTGTTAATAATAATTTCAGTTTCATAAGAAAACGCCTGGGTATAAAGGACTGCATAGAAGCGCTGTTGAATTCGCCTTTTGATTATAAAAAGAACGTCACTCTATATTTGCCGAGGAATATAGCCGATCCCGGCAACGATCAGGAATTGTTTCTCCAACAGGCGCTGGAGCATATCAAGCGGATAATAGATGTTATGGGAGGTAGGACATTTATCCTCTTTACCAGCTTTCGGATGCTGAATTTTATAAGCAAAGAATTGAAGAGTAACTATAAAGATATTCTTCTTCTGCGGCAAGGCGAGCGTCCCCGTTACACTCTCCTTGAAGAGTTTAAGAAAAATTCTAACGCTGTTTTACTTGGGACTAACAGCTTCTGGCAGGGCGTAGACGTTCCAGGCAGGGCGCTTGAGTGCGTGGTGATAGCTAAGTTACCGTTTTTAGTGCCGGATGATCCGATTACAGAAGCCAGGACGGAGTTAATAGAGTCGCGTAATGGCAATCCTTTTACGGAATATCAGATCCCCCAGGCAATAATGATGTTCAAGCAGGGCTTCGGCAGATTGATAAGGAACAAGACCGATAGAGGAGTAGTAGCGGTTCTTGATCCAAGGATTTCAACAAAATATTACGGTAAATCTTTCATAAATGCCATACCGGAATGCGGGCATATTTATGATATTAACGATATTAAGGAATTTTTCAAAGCAGCCTGCCCGTGAGCAATAGAATAACTCTTGCCAAGTGTTGGTTGAAATTCCGGCCGGCGGAGGTTTTTGTGTTTTATGGGGAGAATTCGGATTGACTTCGACCTGCAATAGGGTTAAAATCTCTAAGGGCTGTAAAGAAAGAAGATGAGGAAAATTAATGAAATTGACGGATAATGAAATAAGAAACATTACAAAATATCTGGAATCGGGAAAACCGCTTCCTGATCAGTATCGTTTCCTGCTTTTTGAGGAAAAACGCGAGGTAGAGCTGGTTTGGAACGGCAAGACCAGTGAAGTCTGCAACGCGATATTGCCGTTCCAGGTGATTGAGCAGGTTGATGAGCCGCGCAAGGAGAAAACGCAGGCCGAGTGGCAGGGGACGTTATTTGACACAAGCGGACGCCAGATCAAGGGTTGGACAAATAAGCTTATCTGGGGTGATAACAAATTGATCTTGAGCAGTCTTAAGAACGGGCCTCTGCACGATGAGATAGAAAAAGATGGCGGAATAAAGTTGATCTATATTGATCCGCCGTTTGACGTCGGCACAGATTTTTCCATGAATATTGAAATCGGCGATGAGCAATTTACCAAAGCGCCATCAGTGTTGGAAGAGATCGCATATCGGGATACCTGGGGAAAGGGCGCGGATAGTTTTATCGCCATGATTTATGAGCGGCTAACGCTGATGCGGGATTTATTGGCGCAAGATGGAAGTATTTATGTGCATTGCGATTATAGAGTTGATTCTTATATTCGGTGTATTCTAGATGAACTATTTGGTAAGCCAAATTTAAGAAATGAAATTATTTGGTGTTATACGGCTCCGTCAAATGTGTCCGGAAATTATCCGCGTAAACACGACGTTATTTATTTCTATTCGAAAAGCTCTAAGGTTACTTTAAATTTAGATGACATTAGAATTCCTTATTCTGCAGAAAGTCTTAGTCGTGCAAATCGGAATGTGATTAAGAAAGGCGGAACAATATTTGATGACGTTAAATTAAATGATAAAGGGAAGGTGCCAGAAGATTGGTGGGCAGATGTTAATCCGGCATCTCGTTATCCGACAGAACATTTAGGTTATGATACCCAGAAATCCGAAAAACTTCTAGAACGGATTATTAAAGCTTCTTCAAACGAAGGAGATATTGTAGCCGATTTCTTTTGCGGCTCCGGGACAACTATGGCAGTGGCCGAGAAGTTAGGGCGAAAATGGATCGGCGCTGACCTTGGCAAGTTTGCCATTCATACGACGCGCAAGCGGATGATTTCGGTTCAGCGCGAGCTTAAAGAAGCAGGCAAGGATTACCGCGCGTTTGAGATCTTAAACCTCGGGAAATATGAACGCCAGCATTATATCGGCGTAAACCCGAATTTGCGGGACAAGGAAAAAGAGAAACAACTTGCCAAGCGTGAGAAGGAGTTCCTTGAGCTTATTCTTCGGGCTTACCGTGCTGAGAAAGCTGAAGGATTCAAAACGCTGCACGGAAAGAAATCCGGCCGAATGGTTGCGGTCGGGCCGATCAATTTACCGGTAACGAAAGATTTTGTTGATGCTGTTATAAACGAATGCATAGAAAAGAAGATTACAAAAGCAGATATACTGGCTTTTGAATTCGCGATGAGTGTTATTTCTACCGAGAAGACCAGAGAAAATAGGGTAATTCAAGAAGAAGCCAAGTCAAAAGGTATTGACCTTGCCCTGAAGTATATCCCCCGGGATGTCTTTGACAAGCGCGCAGTGGAGAAGAGCCAGGTTGTTTTTCACGATGTGTCTTATATTGAGGTTAAGCCGATCGTTCAAAAGAAAGGCGCGGCCGTTGAGCTGGTAGATTTCAGCGTTTATTACAATCAGGATACCATCGCTAATGTTGAGGCATCGCTTAAGAACGGCGGGACCAAGATTTATGTTGAGAACGGCAAGATCATCAAAGTTACCAAAGATGAGAAGGGAATTATAAAGCGAGAAGCCTTGACTAAGAAATGGACGGACTGGATTGATTACTGGGCAATTGATTTTGATTTTGAAAGCAAAAAAGAAATTGTCCGGGTCAAGAAAGATAACGGCTCGGTTGAAGAAGCCTGGACCGGCGACTATGTTTTTGAGAACGAATGGCAGTCTTTCCGCACCAAGAAAGACCGGACAATCGAGCTCAAAAGCGCATTCCATGAATGCCCCAAAGGCCGCCGCAAAATCGCGGTTAAAGTGGTGGATATATTCGGGAATGATACAATGAAAGTGATTGAGGTCAATATATAGTTTTTCTATAGGGAATATATGAGAAAATCGCCGCATCTATAGAAAATATATGAAAAATAGGGGGTGATATATGAAAAAGAGTTCTTATGGAAAAAATTTGTTCGGACTTCATTTGAGCCAGGAATTGGAAGATTTCCTTAGAGATACAAACCCTTGGTGGAGTGGTAAACCTATGCGGCGGCTTCCGGAATTCCGCCGCTGGCTATTTGATCACACTTTACAACGCTTAAAAACAGGGCTTGCCCCTGTGATCGTTTTGCGCGGCCCGCGTCAGGTGGGCAAGACAACATTACAAGAGCAGATCATTCTTCATTTATTAAGCCAAGAAAATGTTGATCCTAAAAATATTTTTCGCGTTCAATTTGACGAGATCCCTTCCCTGAAAGGATTAAAAGACCCTATTTTAAGCATATGCCGCTGGTATCAGGAAAGGATTTTAGGAGAAACATTTAATGAATCAATAAATAAAAACCGGCCGGTCTATATTTTTTTTGATGAAGTGCAGAATTTGACGGATTGGTCTCCTCAGATTAAATCGTTAGTCGATCTGCATTCCGTAAGAATTCTTTTAACCGGGAGCTCGGCGCTGCGAATCGAACAGGGGCGGGACAGCCTTGCAGGCAGGATCACAACTTTAGAGCTTGGAACGCTTCTGTTAAGGGAAATCGCGGAATTGCAAAATTTCGAGAAAATTGTCCCTATGATTGTGTTAAATGGATTAAAGGAATTGACACAGAAAGATTTTTGGGCGGATGTTCGGACAAACGGCGAGAAATACAAAGAAGTGCGTGATAAAGCATTCAATCTATTTTCTGAACGGGGAGGTTACCCGGTTGCCCAAGTGCGGATAGACAGGCCATGGGGAGAAGTTTCCGATCAGCTCAATGAAACAGTTATAAAACGCGTTATTCAACATGATTTGAGGATCGGGGAGCGGGGAAGGAAGCGGGACCAGGATTTACTAGAAGAGCTTTTTCGTTTATGCTGCAGGTATATCGGTCAAGCTCCCGCACAGGCCATGTTTATTACAGAACTGCGCAAGCCTTTATCCGCTAACGTGGGCTGGAACAGGGTCTTGGCCTATTTAAGATTTCTCAATAATACGCTGTTGATTAGATTGATAGATCCGCTTGAAATTAGAATTAAAAAAAGGAAAGGCCGCCCGAAAATTTGTCTTTGTGACCATGCATTGCGCGCAAGCTGGCTGCAGGAGTTAATCCCGTTTTCTCCGCAAGGATTAGCTTCTGCCCCGCATTTAAGCGATCTGGCCGGGCATATTGCGGAAAGCGTGCTTGGATATTTTTTGGCAGGCATTCCCAATCTTGACGTGGCTTGGTTTCCAGAGCGCGCCGATGAGCCCGAAGTCGATTATGTCGTTTCTGTCGGAGAATTTAGGATTCCTATTGAAGTGAAATACCGAAGACACATTGATTCTCATAGGGATACCATAGGACTGCGCTCATTTATAGAAAAAACTGTTTATAATGCTCCTTTCGGCATATTGGTCACTTTAAATGACGATACGATTATCGATGATCCAAGAATTGTCACCGTGCCTTTGTCGTCATTTTTGCTTCTTCGGTAAAAACAGTTTATGGCCATACATCCAAAATTACCTAAGTCACCTTACGAAATAATTAAACCTGAATTACGCTGGTTCCCGGCTGATGAGATGCTGCGGGAAAAGGGCTACGATAAGCTTCTGCCGCCTTTAGTCGCTAAACTACGCAAGCTGGTTGAGGCATGGCGAAACTCTGGTTATGACGGCGCAAGCGCCACGAGCAAGGCGCTTCTCAATTGGTGGTTTAAGACCGACCACCCCAAGTATAACGCGGATGGCGAAGAGTATCTTTTTCAATATTATTTTGCTCAACGAGAATCGGTGGAAACGATTATTTATCTTTATGAAGTCGCCAGGATCGAAGATAAATATGACCTCCTGCGGTTTGACAGCTCCGGGATCTTGACGCCGGGAATGTTTGCGGAAGACTGGCGCCGGTTTGTGATCAAAATGGCCACGGGCAGCGGAAAAACAAAGGTCCTTAGCCTTGTTTTAGCCTGGAGCTATTTCCATAAAATGTATGAGACCGATTCTATGTTAGCGAGGAATTTTCTTGTTATTACACCCAATATTATCGTGTTAGACCGTATCAAAGCGGATTTTGACGGTTTGAAGATATTCTTTGATGATCCCGTGGTGCCGGAGAATGGTTATGCCGGGCAGAACTGGAAAGATGATTTTCAGGTTACGCTCCATATTCAGGACGAGATCGGAACCATTGGAAAAACAGGCAATATTTTTCTTTCTAATATCCACCGTGTTTATGAGAGCGGCGATGTTACGCCCTCTTTTGATGATGTGGATACGTCGGATTACTTTCTCGGTAAAAAACCGGTCGGCGCGACAAATGAATCAAAGATCGATCTTTCCGAGATCGTGCGAAATGTTGATGAGCTGGTTGTATTAAATGACGAAGCGCACCATATTCACGATGAAAAACTCGCCTGGTTTAAATCTATAGAGGATATTCATAACCGCCTAAAGATGAAAGGTTCTGAGCTGTCGCTCCAGGTGGATGTAACCGCCACACCGCGGCACAATAACGGCGGTATATTTGTCCAGACGGTTTCCGATTACCCGCTTGTTGAAGCGATCCATCAGGATGTTGTGAAACACCCTCTTGTTCCGGATTCGGCCAGCCGGGCTAAGCTGGTTGAAAAGAAGAGCTCAAAATATACCGAGAAATATGAGGATTATATTCATCTTGGTTACCTTGAATGGAAAAAAGTCCATGAAGAGCATTCAAAACTTGGCAAGAAAGCCGTCCTATTTATTATGACCGATGATACGCGTAATTGTGATGAGGTCGCGGCATACCTGGAGGGAAGATACCCGGAATTTAAAGAGGCGGTTTTGATTATTCATACCAAAAATAACGGCGATATCGCAGAGAGCGTAACCGGTAAAAAGAAAGAAGAACTGGATGTTTTGCGCGAAGCGGCCAATAAAATCGACCGGCCGGATAATCCGTATAAGGTTATAGTTTCGGTTCTAATGCTGAAAGAAGGCTGGGATGTCCGCAATGTAACGACAATTGTCGGGCTTCGGCCTTATTCGTCGGCAAGCAATATTTTGCCTGAGCAGACCATGGGGCGGGGTTTGCGCCGGATGTATCGCGACGCAAATCTTCAGGAAATGGTCAGCGTTGTCGGGACGGATGCTTTTATGGATTTTGTAGAATCGGTAAAAAGTGAAGGCGTTGAACTTGAACATCGCAAAATGGGCGAAGGAAGTGCCCCTAAGGCGCCGCTTGTTGTTGAGGTCGATAAAGAAAATTTGAAGAAAGATATTGAGAAGCTCGATATTCAAATTCCTGTATTAACCGCTCGTATTTATCGCGAATATAAGAATCTTTCTATTCTCAACGTGAGCGATTTTGGCCATGCAAAGGTTAAAGTCCGGCAATTTTCCGAAGAAGAAAAACGCGAGATCGTTTTTAAAGATATCGCATCCGATGAAATATCTCATAAAACCGAGCTGGATTCTGATTTTACAGCGAATTATCAAAGTGTGGTCGGATATTTTACTCAGGTCATTATGAAAGACCTGAGGTTGGTGGGCGGGTATGATATCCTCTATGGCAAGGTAAAAGAATTTATCCAGAATTATCTCTTTGAGAATGTCGTAAATTTAGAAGATCTGAACATTCTTAGGAATTTGTCCGAGCTCGAAGCCACCAAAACCATAATCGAAACTTTTAAGCGAAAGATTAACGATCTTACCGTTCTGGACAAGGGGGAAGCAGAGATCAAGGATTACATAAAAATAAGCCAATGCCGCCCCTTTGTAGTTAAAGAGCAGGGTTATCTTATGCCTCAAAAGAGCGCGTTTAATAAGATAGTGGGGGACAGCCATTTTGAACTTGAGGTAGCAGCTTTCTTGGAGAAATGCGATGATATTATTTCATATGCGAAAAATTATTTTTCTGTCCACTTCAAGATAGATTACCGTGATGCCGATGGTGAGATAAAAGATTATTATCCGGACTTCTTCGTAAAATTCTCGCAGAATGATCTCTATATTGTTGAAACAAAGGGCCGTGAAGACCTAGGTGATCCTCTTAAAATCGCCCGCCTCAAACAATGGTGCGAAGACGTGAATAGAGCGCAAAGCGATGTAAAATGCCGCTGTCTTTATATCAAACAAGAGCAGTTTGATAAATATAAGCCGCAAAATTTCTCGGAAGTAATAAAGAATTTCGCGCCATAACAGACAAGCCCTAACCCGCATTGTCAAGGTGCCTTTTTTAGGGTGCCTTTTTAGTTTTAGAAAACTAGGTACATTTTAATGAAAGAAATACTATGCAAAATATAAATTTAACCGATACTATTGCCGCTGTGGCCACCGCCGTCGGAGAATCCGGCATCGGGATCGTGCGGATAAGCGGCAAGGACGCCTTAAGGGTAGCGGATAAGATTTTTCTTTCTAAGGACGGCAAGAGGGCTTCTACTTTTAAGGCTTATACCACGCATTATGGATGGATTGTTAGTCGGTTATCCGGTAAGCCGGTAAGCCGGTTAGCCAGTTTAAGCCGGCACACCGGCACACCGGCACACCGGCACACCGAAATAATTGATGAAGTTCTCTTGACGGTGATGCGCGGCCCAAAAAGTTATACCAAAGAAGACGTTGTGGAAATCAACTGCCACGGAGGCATTGTGGCTTTGCGGGCGGCCTTGGATTTAGTTTTGGAAAACGGCTGCCGCCTGGCTGAGCCGGGTGAATTTACCAGGCGCGCCTTCTTAAACGGCAGAATTGACCTGGCGCAGGCCGAGGCAGTCCTGGATATTATTCGCGCCAGGACTGATTCAGCGTTAAAAATAAGCGCGGAGCAGTTAAGGGGAGGTGTATCTAAGCAGATTAATAAAATGAGGAACCGCCTCTTGGAATTAGCTTCGCACTTAGAGGCAGATATTGATTTTCCCGGCGAGGAGCTTGATGCTGCCGGGCCTCAGCAGATTAGGGAAGGTTTGCAAGAAGTAGGCCGCCAATGCCGGGATATCCTGGAGGGGGCCAGGCGCGGCCGGATATTCCGCGAGGGCATACAGGTAGTAATCTGCGGCAAGCCCAATGTAGGAAAATCCTCGCTGTTAAACGCGCTTTTAAAACAGGAGCGCTCTATCGTTACGCCGGTAGCCGGAACTACCCGCGATACCATTGAGGAGGTTATTGATATTAAGGGTATCCCGGTCAGGATTGTGGATACCGCCGGGATCATTGAGCCCAGGGATTTGGTGGAAAAAAAGGCGGTCTTGCGGTCCAAAAGATACATAGGTTTAGCCGACCTGGTAATCCTTCTATTGGATGGGAGTAGGCCACTGGCCAAAGACGATGAAGCCCTGGCCAGAAAATTAAAAAAGAAGGCCATTATCGCCGTGGTCAATAAAATAGACTTAAAACAAAAGATTGATAAAGGCAAAATTTTAAAAAGATTCCCGAGCGTAGTGGGAATTTCAGCCAAAAAACTAAAAAACATTGATTTATTGGAGCAGGCAATCGCTAATTTAGTCTATGCCGGAGGGCTCAGGACCCCCGAATCGGCATTAGTCAGCAACCTGCGCCATATTGAGGCGGTCAGGCACGCAGAAAAATTTATTGCGCAAGCCCTAAATTCATTAGATAATGAATTATCTTTAGAATTCATCGCCCAGGAGATAAGGGAAGCCCTGGGTTATTTGGATGAGATATTGGGCAGGAGGTTTTCGGAAGAACTGCTGGATAAAATCTTCAGCGAGTTTTGCGTAGGCAAATAGATCTATCAGCTCAAGACCCGGTCTTGAGACGGTTGGCAAGACCGGGTCTTGGAGGTAGGGAGGGAATGGATAAGAAAAAAATTGAAAAGGCAATCAGGGAGCTGCTCGGGGCTATCGGCGATGACCCCGGGCGTAAAGACCTGCAGGCAACCCCCCGGCGCGTGGCAGAGATGTATGAAGAGATATTTTCCGGCCTGCGCCAGGACCCGCGCAAGGAATTAGAGGTTATTTTAGACCAGAAACACGACGAAATAATTTTATTAAAGGGCATTCCCCTGTATAGTTGCTGTGAGCACCATCTTTTACCGTTTATCGGTAAGGCGCACATCGCCTATATTCCTAAAAACGGCCGCGTCACCGGCTTAAGTAAGCTCGCCCGGGTGGTGGATATTTTAGCCAAGCGGCCGCAAATCCAGGAAAGATTAACCACGCAGATTGCCGAGATTATTATGTCCAAACTTAAACCGCAGGGTTGTATGGTGGTTATTGAAGCAGAACATATGTGTTATGATGATAAAACAGAAGTTTTAACGGCTGACGGTTGGAAATTATTTCAGAATCTAAAAGAGAGCGATAAAATAGCCCAAGTAGATTCGGTAACGAGAAACCTATCATTTATAACACCAAAAAATCCCTTTTCATATAACTATAATGGTATGATGGTAGCAATTAAAAGCTTATCCGTAGATTTGTTAGTTACACCGGACCACAGGATTTACTATTCTTCCGAATGGGATTTTTATAATGGCCATAATAATTGGCAGATATCCCAAGCCCAGGAATTAATGAAAAGATATATAATCATTCCAAGGGCATGTAATTGGATAGGCAGTAATCCTGGAAAAATACGAATTGGGAAATATACTATAGATTTTGAATATTTTGTGCAAATTTTTGGAATTTGGGTTAGCGAAGGATGTACAACGCAGATAGATAAGAATAGAAGAAAGTTTGTAGTTGTTACTCAGAGTCCAAAATCAAAATATTTCCTAGATATTAAGAAACTATTTAGCAAATTGAAAGTCAAATATATTCAGTGTAAGTCCGGAAAGGCAGTTCAATTCAGGATAGAGGATGACGATTTTTTTAATTATTTTAGACAATTTGGCAAGTCCGGAGATAAATACATACCCGACGTTATTAAAAATTCGACTCAGAAGTTTTTGAGGTTATTTTTAAGTTGGTATATAAAAGGCGACGGGCATATCAAAAAAAATAAGGCAATACATTTTGTTTCTAAATCGCAGAGACTCATGGATGATTTGCAAGAAGTTTGTATTAAGCTAGGCATAGGTTGCACAAAGCAGAACAATAAAAATTATTTCAGAATGGAGACTCACAGAACAAAATCTGGCAAAGATAAATGGTATTCAAGGTTGAGGCCTTGTAATTTTTCACTCAGAGAATATAAAGGAAAAGTCTTTTGCGTATCTGTGCCTAAAGGGCTAATTTTAGTAAGACGGAATGGAAAGGTAGCGATATCTGGAAATTGTATGTCTATGCGGGGGGTAAAAAAACCGGGGACACTGACCATCACTTCGGCGGTAAGAGGGGTATTTAAGAAAAACGAGAAGACCCGCGCCGAGGCCCTGACCTTGATTAAGTCGTAAGTAAGAAAGGAATATGCGATGAGGAAAGCCATTATATTATTTTTATTATTCATCTTTCTGCCGGGCTGCGCGACATATAAATTCCAATATGGCAGAAAGCCCTACGAGAAAGGATATGTTGTTTCCAGGGATGATTATGTGATTTTAGAATATACCGTCGGAAAAGATAAAAGCCTGCCGGATAAAATAGCATTGGCCCGCGACAGGTTTGAGCGCCGCCGCAAGGCCGTTGAGCACTATTATAAACAGATGGGCTATGTTGAGAACCATTTTAAGGCGTTGCTGTGGAATCCCTGCATTTATACCGTTAAGCTGGTAGGAGGCGCATTCCGCCTGCCCTTTATCATAGTTTCGGATTATCGCTACCAGCATAATCCTAAATACAAGGAGAAGATTGACGCACATGACGCGCAAAAAGAGGCGCGGGAAGAAGCGCGTATGAGTAAAATCAGGGAAGAATTAAACGCCTATATTAATGAGGATGTTGCTGTTGAAACAAAAGCGCCGGCTGAAGCCGGAGTGACCCGGCCTAAAGCGAAAAAGCCGGTTATGCCCCGGCAGGAAAAACCCAAACGTTCGGCAGAGAAAAAAGCCACGGTTACTCGGGCCTCGTCCGCGGCTTTACCGGATGAGCCGGTGGCAATAATTATCGCCAAGCCTTCCCAGGGTCTTTCCCCTTTAAGGGTGCGTTTTTCCGGCAATAAATCTTACGCCGCAAAGAAAAGGATAGTTTCTTATTCTTGGGATTTTGGAGACGGGGAAACCTCGCAAAAAGTAAATCCTGTCAATACTTATTATAGTAGCACATTCACGCCGAGATATTTTACCGTTACCTTAACTGTGCGAGACGAAAAAGGTAACAGCGCCACAGCCACGACGAAGATAGAAGTCTTAAATAAGTAAGATGCGCGAGTTGCTTATCAGGATAAAAAATAATTATTTATTATTTCTCGTTTTATGGCTGGCAACCATAATTATTTTTGCCTATGCCTGGGTCCCCGGAGGCCTGGATGTAGATTCCTGTAATTACGCGGTAGTGGCAAAGGAAATCTTACATACGCAGCGCTGGTTAGGTTTATACGACCCCGTATATCAGGGGGTTTTTTATTATCATTTCCCTCTGTGTATCTGGGTTACCGCCGGCTTATTTAAGCTTATCGGGGTATCTACTTTTAGCGCCAAGCTTTTTTCCATGCTTTGCGGCGTAGTTTTGGCCGGAGTGATATTTTATTTGGGCAGGTTATTGAAAAATCAGTGGGTAGGGTTTTTCGCGGCCGTAAGTTTTCTTTTTACCAACCATATCGTCCGCCTGGCCCGGCAGTGCCGGATGGATATACCGGTGAGCCTGTTTATCAGCTTGGCTGTTTTGAGTTTTATTCTGGCGCAAAGGCGTTCGCGCTGGTATTATCTTTTGTTCGGGTTATTTACCAGCCTGGCGATATTGGCCAAAGATGTTTTTGGCCTGGCGCCCCTTGTTATTGTCTTTATATATTTGACCATTCGGCTGCGCTGGAAGGAATTTTTTCATCCCTTATTTATATTGGGCTTATTGGCGGCAGCAGGCCCGGTTCTTATCTGGCTTTGGCTTGATCACGGCGTCTTATTCCATCCCTGGCTGAATTGGAATTTTCTTTATCTTTTAAACGCGCCGCATTTTACCGTGCCGTGGTATTATTATATCTGGGCGATTGTGACAAAATATTTTTATTTTCTGCCTTTTGCCGTTTATGGCGCTTATCTATTGATTAAACAGGCGCGCTGGAATAAAAATTACGAGTTTTACCTGTTAATTATCTGGGCGTTGATTTTCCCTTTAGCTTTTTCTTTTGGGAGACAGAAACTGCACTATTTTATTTTAGCGATGTATCCGGCTACCTCGTTGCTGGCGGGCGCGGCATTTGACGATATTTTTAAGGAGTCGGTGAAGTTCAAGATTGCCGCGGCGCTTAAATATCTCTTAATCTTCGCCACTATAGTGATGTTATGCCTGCCTTTGTCGCGCCAGAGTAAGCGTTTTATTGAATCTGTGCGCCTGGCCCCGGCCATAGACCAGCTATTAAAGCAGGCGCCCGGATACGAATTTATTAGCCATAAGCAGGACAACGCCTCTATTTTGTTCTATTCGCAGGAATTAAAGCGGGTTAGCGCAATCAACGATAGCGCCTTACTGGAAAAAGCCTTGACTTCTACCGCAGGCAGGCCGTATTTATGTTATCTGTCGGAACAGGATTTTCTCAAACTTACTCCGACGGCAAGGCAAAATAACCGCGTTATTTTGAAATATAAGGATAGAATAGTTATAACCGATCGCAAAGATACCGGCTTAGTCGTTATCCTGCCGCCTGATTAGTAAATCCCCCCTTTCCTAAAAACTCATGCCTAAAAACTCATGCCTCTTGACCGGGCGGTATCGATGTTATATAATTGGGGCAGTATAAATATGGGGCGAAAGAGATGCCAATAAAAAGAGGCTTTACTTTAATTGAGATACTTTTAGTCTTGGTTATTGTCGGAACTCTGGCAGCGATGACAATACCGCGGGTAATTTATTCGCGCACCGAGGCGCAAAAACAGGCCTGCAACGCTAATGTAGCGCTGCTTAATTGCCAGATTCAGCTTTATTATGAGCGGCAGAGGAGCTGGCCGGTAACCCTCACCGATTTAGTTAGCGAAGAATATGCCAGCGGTATCCCCACCTGCCCCTTTAACGCGCCTTATAAATACAACCCGTCCTCGCACCGCGTCACCCCGCATAGCCATTAATATTATCCTATCCGCAGAAATTGTTTTTATTTCGGGGCAGAAGTGGTATAATTAGATTAATTACAAGGAAACGGCAGGATGAGGAAAAAAGAGGTTAAATTTAAAGGCAACTCTCTAAAATAGAGGGTTGCCTTTTTTATTAGGAAGGAGGGCAGGGATGAGAAAAATAATTCTGGGAGTATTAGTCTTAGGGCTTTGTTTAATTAAGGCAAACCTTTATGCTGACGGAAACGATATTTATACAAAGTTACTACTGCATTTTAATGGGGTGAATGGTTCAACAAGTTTTGTGGACAGTTCTTTCAGCAGCCATTCCGTAACTCCTAATGGTGATGCTCAGATTGATACGGCACAAAGTAAATTTGGAGGTGCCTCCGGATTATTTGATGGCAATGGGGATTTTTTAACTTTAGATGACCACGCGGACTGGGCTTTTGAAAACGGGGATTTTACAATTGATTTTTGGATGGAGTTTAAATCTTTGGCGCCGTCCCCCTACCTTTATTATCAACGCATAAATGACACTAATCGTTTTCAGGTAGATATTACCGCTACAAATCTTGTTCAGCTGAGCATAGTAAACAACGGGACAACTGTCGCCTTTTTAAGGGGGATTACGCCGTTGCAAGTCTATGCCTGGTATCATTTCGCAATTGTCAGAAACGGAGATACGATTAGCTTGTATTTAAATGGAGTTTTAGAAAGTTCGGTCGCCAGCGCTTTAGCTTGCAATGATTTGCCCGCGCCTGTGTATATCGCAGGTTATGTGTTAGGCGGCGATTTTAACGGCTGGCTGGATGAGTTCAGGGTTTCTAAAGGCATAGCCCGCTGGAATTCTAATTTTACCCCGCCCACAGAGGAATACGACACCGTTCCAAATACTCTGCCCTTAGCGCATGCAGGGCCAGATGTAGAGGCCTATGTTAATGAGGAAGTGTTTTTAGATGGAAGGCAGTCCTATGACCCGGACGGACAAATTATCTCTTGGGTTTGGAGAAGTTTATCCGACCCGCAGAAATCCATAGTAGCTGAAGGCGAAACCGCTACAATTAATGCCCATGGCTACGCGGAGGAGCTAATTGAATTGACGGTTACGGATAATTATGGAGGCGCAAGCACAGATACAATGAAAATTACCAACCCTGGTATTCAGGGCCCTGTTGGCCCGCCGGGCATCACTCCGGAAGAAATTGCGGCCATGGAAGGGCAGATAAGCTTGTTAGAGCAACAAAATGTAATCCTGCAACAGCAGAATACGGCATTACAGCAGCAGAATGTAGAACAGCAGTTAAGATTAGAGCAAGATAGATACTTATTGCAACAACTTCCCCAATTGCATAAGAAGATAGAGGGATTAAAAGCGCAGGCCGTACAAACACCGTAGGTGGACGATAACACGGCGTTCTTTTTGTAGTGAAACTGGTGCCAAATTGGCACCAGTAGCAGATGGCGCTTAGATCTCTCTATCCAAGCTCCGGTATTGTATTGCTTCTGACAAATGCTCCGAACTAACTTCTTAACTGTTTCCTTAATCTTTAATGAATAAACTGTTGGCATTTGGGTATTACCAAGAAAATTCTTATTGCAATATTACTTTTTCGTGGTATACTTTTATCAATGATTAAACGCATTGATTTATATAAGAAAATACGGTTTGCATTTCGTTATGGGCGTATCGTCGCTCTATTAGGTCCTCGCCAGTGCGGAAAAACAACCCTCGCGCGCCAATTTATTTCCCCTGATTCCACGCATTATTTCGATCTTGAAGACCCTGTCGGTGCAGCGAAGCTTGCGGAACCCATGAATGTTTTATCTAAACTCAAAGGGGCAGTTGTCATTGACGAGATTCAACGTCAACCCAGTTTATTCCCTATTCTGCGCGTTCTTGCTGACCGTAAGCCTCTGCGGGCAAGATTCCTTATTTTGGGTAGCGCCTCTCCGGAATTGATTAAACATTCTTCAGAATCTCTGGCGGGAAGACTAGCCCGCGTTACTATGGCAGGATTTACTCTTTCTGAAGTAGGATTATCGGTTTCCAGTCGGCTTTGGCTTCGCGGCGGTTTCCCTCGTTCATTCTTAGCAAAAACAGAAAAAGACAGCGTCAGCTGGAGGAAAGATTTTATCCAGAGTTTTGTAGAAAGGGATCTGCCTGCGTACGGCATGACGCTACCGCCTCTTACGTTATCAAGGCTTTGGGTTATGGTAGCTCATTATCACGGACAACTTTTAAATTCAAGCGAAATAGCACGCTCTTTAGGAATCAATGAACTCACAGTAAAAAGATACTTGGATGTTTTAAGTGGTGTTTTCATGCTCAGGCAATTACAGCCTTGGCATGTGAATATCAAGAAACGCCAGGTAAAGGCACCTAAGATTTATATCCGCGATACGGGTATTCTCCATAGCCTATTAGGCATACGTACTATGGATGACCTATTAGCCAATCCAAAATATGGCGCATCATGGGAGGGATATGTTATTGAGCAAATCATCAATTTTGTTGAACCCGATGAGGTTTATTTCTGGGCCACACATAACGGCGCAGAGATTGATCTGGTATTTTCGAAAGGCGGGCGAATGTATGGCGTTGAATGCAAGCGAGCTGATGCTCCGCTTATGACGCCCTCTATGAGGATAGCGCTTAAGGACTTAAAACTGGCACGTATCGCCGTAATCTACCCAGGCAAACAGCGATATTTACTGCATAAGCAAATTGAAGTTGTGCCGTTTGAAGCGGTAGTTGATGGCTTTAGCGGAATATTCCCCAAAACTACACGTTGATGGAGGTATAAATGGAGCAGAAGACGATTAAATAAATTATGTGATTTTATTTTTAAGAAAGCTACTAAAGCAAAGTTCGTTATATTAGAAGATGCTTCGGCAATTCCTTTTATAAGAAAACATATTCCTGTTGAATGGAACCGGCGAGAAGGTTCTAAGGAAACAATTTTTGGTACGAAGTAAAAGAATGGCAGGGGCGTCTTTAAACAGTGCTTCATACCAAAGACATACTTCTCCCTTTCCGAATACCAGAATACCAAATATTCCAAACGCAACTAGTTATACCCAAAAACAGAAACCGTTTCTATACAAAAAAATCCCTATCCAAACTCCTATACTGTATCGCCTCTGATAGATGCCCTGTTTTGATATCTTGACTTCCCGCTAAATCCGCAATAGTTCTTGATACCTTCAATATTTTATCATAGGCCCGGGCGCTCAAATTTAATTCTGTCATCGCCATTTTTAACAGCTCGCTTTCCTCCTTGCCTAACGCGCAGAATTTGCGCACCTGTTTATGGCTCATCTGGGCATTCCACCCCGGGGTTTCTTCCTGAAACCTTTGCTTCTGCATTACGCGCGCCTTATTTATCCTTTCCTTAATTTGGGCTGAATTTTCCGCGGGTTGAGTGCTGGCAAGCTCCTGATACCTGGCCGCCGGGACTTCAATGTGGATGTCTATTCTATCTAATAGCGGCCCGGAGATTTTAGAGCGGTATTTATAAATCTCCTGCGTGGAGCAGCGGCACGCGGATTTAAAGTCATAGTAGCGGCCGCATTTACAGGGGTTCATTGCCGCCACCAGCATAAAGGAAGCGGGAAAGACTAGGGATTTTTTCACGCGACAGACGCGGATAAACCCGTCTTCCAGGGGCTGGCGCAGCGTCTCCAGGCAGTCGCGGTGAAATTCAGGCAGCTCATCCAGGAAGAGCACTCCGTGGTGTGCCAGGCTGATTTCTCCGGGCTGCGGGATTGCCCCGCCGCCAATCAAGGCAATGCTGGATATGCTGTGGTGCGGGCTGCGAAAGGGCCGGACACTGATTAACCCATCTTTAGCCGGCAAAGTCCCCATTACTGAATGAATCCTGGTTATCTCCAAAGCCTCCTGGAGGCATAAATCCGGCATAATCGTGGGAATCCTTTTGGCGAGCATAGTCTTGCCGCTGCCCGGCGGGCCAATCATCAGCAGGTTGTGAGCGCCGGCCACGGCTATTTCAATGGCGCGTTTGGCTAAATACTGGCCCTTAACATCCTGAAAGTCCAGTGTATAGCCAGGGCTCTCTTTGAATAAATCCAGGATGTCTATTTGGCAGGGTTTGACTATGTCCGGATGATTTAGGAATTCCACGCTTTCCCGCAGTGTCTTTACGCCAAAGACAGCGACCGGCGAAACTATGGCCGCCTCTTTAGCGTTTTCCGCGGGCACGATAAGATTGTTAATTTTGGATTTGGCTGCCGCCATGCTCGCCGGTAAAATCCCCTGGCCGGGCCGCAGGGAGCCGTCCAATGCCAGCTCGCCGGCCACATAATAATCTTTCAGGCTTTGGCTGTTTAATTGCTCGCTGGCCGCCAGAACCCCCAGGGCAATCGCCAGGTCTAAAGAGGCGCCTTCCTTTTTTAGGCTGGAAGGCGCCAGGCTTACAGTGATTCTTCCTGCCGGCCAGGTAAATCCCGAGTTTTTAATCGCGGATTTAACTCGCTCCTTGCTCTCTCTTATTGCCGTATCTGCCAGGCCCACTACGGTTACGTTGGGCAGGCCGCGCGAGACATCCACTTCTATTTCAATAGGGTACGCCTCGATGCCTAATAAGCCGAAACTAAATACCCTTGCCAACATAGCTACCACCTCCTCAAATGAAGCCGAGACTTACGGAGCGAACACCCGGCTGTATTTGAACAGCCGGTGTGCCGCTTGTGTGGCAAGCGAACGTAAGTCTCTGGCTGAATTTGACCCAGCACTAATTTTTATAAACTCTTATCTCTATATCTTAAGAGTTGATGCCAATGCAGCCTCTATGAGATATCTTTAAGCGTTGTATAAAATTAGTGCTGGGTAAGTTCGGGCACATAACTTGCGTCACCCAGGCTCCGCAAGTTATGCCCTCACTTCTAATAGACGTAAGAGGCGGTAAAATCTAACTAAGAATTTTAATGAAGCCACAGCTTAGCGAGCAATAAGCGAAGCTAAGCTGTTTGGCTGAATTAACCCAGCACTAATTTTATGAAACGCTTGAGATAGCTCATAGGCGTTGCTTCCGAATCGACCCCCCCTATAAGATAGAGATAAAACTCTATAAAAATTAGTGCTGGGTTTAATTCGCACAGTAACTTACGTTCACTTCGTTTCGTAAGTTACGTGCTCATTAAAAATCCTTGCCCCGTTAGAAATTTTATGCTAATCTATAAACGTATTTCTAACGGGATTTGCTTTTTGCCCATTCCGATTATATAATCTAAAATTACGGTAATGAGGAACAAAACCTATTGTGGGACTTAAGGAAAGAAAAAAAGCCTGCTGCGGGAGCTGACTAATGAAAAACATATTTACCCAGCTGATTAATAATAGAGTATTGCTGGTTACGCTTTCTGGCTGGGTTATTGCCCAGGGCATTAAGGTGTTAATCGGGGTTGTCCGCTATAGAAAAATTGATTTCCGCTGGTTTGTAGGCACCGGCGGCATGCCTTCGGCCCACGCCACCGGCGCTTCGTGCCTGGCCACCGCCATTGGCTTAGAGTACGGCTTTCAGAGCGTTTCTTTTGCCCTGGCCGCCACATTTGCGATTGTGGTGATGTTTGACGCGCAGGGCGTACGCCGGGCCACCGGCAAGCAGGCCAGGATATTGAACAAGATTACTGAGGATATTTACTGGCGGGGCAGGATTAATGAAGACCGGCTGCGCGAATTGGTCGGACATACGCCCGTAGAGGTTATTGCTGGGTTTCTTTTGGGAATAATCATCGCCTTAATCGCGGCAATATAGACATTCTAATCAGTTTAGCAGGCTCGAGAAACTATAACTACAGTAAGACATCTCGAAAGCGAATATCAGAAGACCAGAGTATCAGAACGGGATTATCAGAGTATCAGATTATCAGAAAAAACGCGAAATTTCCCTACTTCCGGTATTCTGATAATCTGATTTTCTCGCTCTGATATTCTGATGGTCTGATACTCGTAATTAATTAAAGCTATAAGGATACATTATATCGGGAGGTAACAAGGTGAAGAAGAAATTGTGGTTAATCATCATTGCCTGTTTTCTGGCAGGTCTAATAGTCCTGGCGTTTGTTAATCTCAGGAAAAATAGGGCGCCCTTAATTGCCAAGACCGGCGGCGCTGTTTCCGCGTCCAGCTTACTTAGCCAGGCCAGGGCTTTGGAGGCCAAGGGCAATCTCCTGGAAGCCAAAGCAACGTATCAAGAGCTGGTTAATAATTTTTCCAATTCCGGCGAGATGATGAATTGGCAGAAGAAACTGGAAGATATAAATATAAAGTTATTATTCAGCCCCGCTATAACCCTCAACAGCCAGCTTTACCAAATCAGGGCGGGTGATACCCTGGCGAAGATTGCCAGGGAATTTAAGACCACGGTGGAGCTGATTAAAAAAAGCAACAGCCTCGCCGACGATAAAATTATCCCAGGCAGGAAGATTAAGGTATGGACAGCGCCTTTTAGCATATTGATAGATAAATCTCAAAATACGCTCATCTTAAAGACTGATGAAGAGATTTTTAAGACTTATATTGTTTCCACGGGTGCAAATAATTCCACTCCCGTCGGTAATTTCAGGATTACCAATAAGCTTTCCAACCCCACCTGGTTTAAGGCAGGCGCGGTAGTCCTCGCGGACAGCCCGGAGAATATCTTGGGCACGCGCTGGCTGGGTTTTGACCTGGCTGGTTACGGAATACACGGCACTACCGAGCCGCAAAGCCTGGGTAAGCAGGTTACCCAGGGCTGCGTGCGCATGGCTAATGCCGAGGTTGAAGAACTATATACCATCGTCCCCGTGGGCACAGAAGTTACCACCGTTGATTGAGTGAGGACATAACTTATGGAGCTCGAAGAGCTACATAAGTTATGTGTCCGAACTCATCCAGCACTTATTTTTGCAATTGTGCTGGAGTTACAAATCAAGCGATAGAGCGAAACTATTCCTTGAGTTAACTCAAGTGCTTTTTTAAAAATAAGTGCTGGATTAAATTCGCAGACGCCGGAGGTATTAAAAATATAAGCAGCTATAACTTACGTCGTCCGCCTATGGCGGACTTCCGTAAGTTATCTGCTCATTTAATATGGCAGGACTTGATTTTGAAAAACCGATTACCGAGTTAGAGAGGAAAATCCAGGAGCTGAAGAATTTTATCTCGGATAAAAAGATTGACCTTAGCTCCGAAGTCAGGCGCCTGGAAGAAAAACTGGAGCACCTTAAGAAAGATACCTATGGCAGCTTAAGTGCTTGGCAAAGGGTGCAGATCGCCCGGCATCCGCAAAGGCCTTACACCCTGGATTATGTCAACCTGATTATGCCCGATTTTATAGAAATACACGGCGACAGGAATTTTTCCGACGATAAAGCCATCATTTGCGGGTTCGCGAAAATAGACAATAAGAAAATTATGATTATCGGGCATCAGAAGGGCAGGGATACCAAGGAGAACCTGAAGCGGAACTTTGGCTGCGCGCACCCGGAAGGGTACCGCAAGGCCTTAAGGGCGATGCAATTGGCGGAGAAATTCGCTTTGCCGGTAGTGATATTTATTGATACTCCCGGCGCTTATCCGGGGGTAGGCGCGGAAGAGCGCGGCCAGGCCCAGGCGATTGCCTTGAATTTACGGGAGATGGTTTTGGTAACTACGCCCATTATCTCCATTGTAATCGGCGAGGGCGGCTCAGGCGGGGCATTAGGTATTGGTGTTGCCGACAGGGTTTGTGTTTTAGAGAATGCCTACTATTCGGTAATTTCTCCCGAGGGCTGCGCCGCGATATTATGGAAAGACGGCTCCAAGGCGGCGGATGCGGCCGAGGTATTAAAACTTACGGCGCCGGATTTATTAAAGATGGGCCTCATTGACGAGATAGTCCCTGAGCCGCTGGGAGGGGCGCATCGCGACCCTCAGAAGGCCGCCGGGACTTTAAAGGAATTGATCAAAAGGAATTTAAAGGATTTGGAATCGCTGAGCAAGGAAAACCTTTTAAAATTAAGGTATAAGAAATTTAGGGGAATGGGTGTTACCGGATGATTGAACACGAGCTGCTGTTATTGGGGCTGCTTAAGGAAAACCCCAAGCACGGCTATGAAATAAAAAGAAAGATTAAAGAAATTATTTCTCTGTTTGCCGGCGGCAACCCCAAGTCCATATATTACCCTTTAAAGATACTGGAGAAAAAAGGCCTGGTGGTAAAGCGCGCCAGGAGGGTCGGCCGCCGGCCGCAGCGGCTGGTTTATGCCTTGACCCAAAAAGGAGAAAGCCGCTTTAACGGCCTGCTGACTCAAAGCCTGTTGAATTTTAAACGGCCGCAGTTTAGCTTGGACTTGAGCCTCTATTTCCTGAATTATATAAAACCGCAAGTCGCTCAGCGCAGGCTGCAGGCGCGGCTGTTCGTCCTGGAGAAGCTGGCCAGGGAGATAAAAGAGCTGGCAGCTTCCTTGAGAAATAAAAAAATTCTGTCGCTGACGCTTATTTTAGAGCACGACCTGAAAATGGTAGAGGCTGAATGCAAATTCCTTGCCGGCCTGATAAAAACCCTGTAAAGGGAGATATTTTTTCTCTGGAAAGGAGAAGAATGCGCCTTGCACGTAAAATCGCTACCGGCTTAGTTTTAATATTTTTAGCAGTTTCTGTTTACGGATGCGCCTTAGTCGGCGCCGCCATCAGCGCCGGTATTGCCTACGGCCTTTACCAAGCTACCAAATAGAGCGCCCCCTTCCTTTCGAGTATTTTCCCCCTTGACAGATTCAAAAGAGCCTGATACACTTTCCCTATAAATCATACAAATCAGTCATATCATACCAATGGCTTAATAAGCGCAAGGAGGAGGAAAATGAACGGCCATTTAAAATGCAAGATTTACGGCGCGGCAACGGTTGGCGAAAGGGGGCAGGTGGTCATTCCGGCGGAAATCCGCAAGACCTTCAAGGTTAAGGCTGGCGACAAACTGATTGTTTTTGCCCGGCCAGGCGGGATGATCGGCTTGGTTCCGACCGAGGAATTTAACCGGTTTTTGAACGAAGCGACGGAAGTTCTAGCCCAATTTAAAAAATAAAGCCAGAGAGACCGCTCTCTATGAAAAAGCCTATCTTTTTTTCTTTAATTTTATGTTTTTTAACTTTTCTCTGCCGAGGGGCAAGGGCCGAGGAGGTTTTTCTCTGGCAGGAGTGCCTTGCCGAGGCTAAGAAGAACCACCCGGACCTGGTTTCTGCGGTAGAGAGCACTAATCAGAAAAAATCCAATAAGACCATCGCTGCCAGCGGCCTTTTTCCGCAAATTGACGCCAACCTCTCCGGCTCCACCGCAAAGACCAGCGCTGCCGGCACAAGCGCCACCGCCGATTCTTATACTTACGACCTCAGCGGCACGCAGCTTATCTTTGACGGGTTTAAGACGCTGAATAACGTGCACTCCGCTGCCGAAGATATCAAGGCCAGCCAAGACAGTTATCTGTTTACTTCTTCCCAGGTCAGGTTAAATCTACACACCGCGTTTATTAATTTATTGAAGGCGCAGGAATTAATTAAGGTTACCGAGGAGATTATTAAAATCAGAAGGGACAACCTGCAATTAATCGCCCTCGGTTATGAATCAGGCTTGGAGCATAAGGGCGCTTTATTGACGGCTGAGGCCAGCCTTGCGGAGGCAAATTTTGAATTGGCGCAGGCAAAGAGGGACATCAGCCAGTACCAGCGGCAGCTGACCAAGGAAATGGGCCGCCAGGAATTTAAGCCGATGTCGGTAAAGGGAGATTTTACGGTGCGCGACGCGGCTCTTGAAAAGCCGGATTTGGAAGCTCTGGCCAAAAGCCACCCTTCTTTATTAAAGGCGCTGGCTACCAGAAATGCCGCGGCCTTTGATATTAAGTCTGCCTACGCGGATTTTTACCCGGCGCTTTCCGGCAGCGCAGGGGCGAATAAAAAGAGCGCGCACTGGCCGCCGAAAGACGACAATTGGAATTTAGGCCTAGAAGTAACGCTGCCGGTATTTGAGGGCGGCCGGCGCCTCGGCGCTCATCACCATTTTTGCCGGGTGGACAGTGAGGGTTTCTTCGTTTTCCGTAATCCTGGCTACCGCCTTTTCCTTAATCATGGGGATATTGTTCGGGCTTTGGCCGGCGCAGAAAGCCGCCCAGCTTGACCCGATTGAAGCCTTAAGGTATGAATAAAAACAGAAAATACATTATCATCTTGGTTTTAGCCGCTTTTATCTTCCCGTTTGCTAAAGGCTACAGCCAGGAAAAACAGGAGAGCCGGAGCGTTTTGCTTTCCCTGCAGGAGGCGGTTGCCGCGGCTTTTCGCAACAATAAGGACATCCGCATTCAGGAAGAGGAAAACAAAATTTCTCAAGCCAAAATACAGGAAGCACAGAGCAAATTTTTGCCTCAAGTAAACTTGGGCGCGGGATACACGCATAGCGGCAGCGTCCTTCAGCTCAGCACAATAAAGAGCACCAAGAAAGACATCGGTATTTTTTCCGGATATAAGAATGATAATAACCTGAATATCAGCGTTGATGAATCTGTCTATAACGGCGGCGCGGATATCGCCAACTTTAAGCAGAGCGAGCTGGGCCTGCGGGTCAGCCAGGAAACCCTGCGGGTAAAGAAATTAGACGTGGAGTTTGAAACAAAGAGGCTATATTACGGGCTGTTACTGGCGTATGAGGCCGAGCGTATTGCCCAGGAGCTCTTTGACCAGGCCCAGGCGCATTATGAAGATGTAAAGAATAAATTCGGGCAGGGGACAGTCTCTAAATTTGACCTTTTGCAGTCAAAGGTCCAGGTTTCTAAAATTATGCCTGAGCTGGTAAGGGCAAAGAACGCGGTGGATTTAATCGCCGCGGACCTGAAGAAAATGCTCGGTTTTAAAATGCGGGACTCGCTGGCCTTAAAGGACAAGCTCCTCTATTCTTTAATAGAGATTAATGAGGAGGAATTTTTAAAGCAGGCTTACTTAAACCGTCCGGAGATGAATTTAAAGGCATTAGGCATTGATATCCAGAAATGGGCGATACAGATGGCTAAGTCGGGTTGGCGGCCGCAGATCAGCGCTGAGGGAGGGTATAGTTACCGCTCCAATAACCTGGGGAATATGTTTAATAACCGGCACAGCAACTGGAACGCGGGGTTTAGCGTCAGCATCCCGCTCTTTGACGGTTTTTCCACTAAGGCAAAAGTAGACCAAGCAGCCAGCCGCTATGCCCAGGCTAAATTAGAAAAGGAAGATTTAGGAGAGCAGATCGCCGTGGATATCCGGCAGGCCTGTTTGGATTTAAAACAGGCAGAGGCGATTATTAATTCTTCAAAGGATAATATTGAGGAAGCCCGCGAGGCTTTAAGGATTGCCGGCGTCAGTTTTGATAACGGCGAGGGGACGAATTTGGATGTTTTGGACGCGCAGATATCCTTGAGCCAGATAGAAAATAATTTTTCCGAAGGGGTTTATGATTATCTGATGGCTAAGGCGTTTTTGGACCGGACAATGGCAGGAAGCCAGGAGGGCAAGTAATGAAAAATAATAAAAAAATAATCCTGATTGTGGTTTTGGCGGCGGCGCTGGCCGCGGCGCTTTTGTTTATCCGGAGGGAAAAAGAGCGTAACGGCAGAATTAAGGTTTCGGGGAATATAGAGGCAACCGAGGTGCGGCTTTCCTTTCGGGTTTCAGGCAAGATAAAAGAACTGTTGACTGATGAAGGCAGGCGCGTGAAAAAACAAGAGGTGGTCGCCCGGCTGGAAACCGATGAGTTGGAAAAAATCAAAAATGAAGCAGAGGCCTCGCTTAAGGCGGTAGAATATCAGTATGCCCTGGATAAGGCTGACGCTGATCGCGCGGAGAATCTTTTTACCGCCGGTTCCATCTCGGCGCAAAAAAGGGATTTAGCCAAGGCCAGGGCTGACGCGGATAAAGCCAATGCGGAAGCCATGAGGGCTTCCCTGGAGCTGGCCAGTACCAGGTTGGGGTTTGCCGAATTAGCCTCGCCCCTTGACGCTTTTGTGATGGTTAAGAGCGCCGAGGCAGGCGAAGTAGTGCAAGCCGGCTCCACCATTTTTACCATTACCGACCTGCAGGATATCTGGCTGACCGCCTACATTAATGAAACTGATTTAGCTCGGGTCAAACTCAACCAGCCGGCGCAAATCCGCGCGGATACCTATCCGAATAAAAATTATAAAGGCCGGATTTCCTTTATTTCCCAGGAAGCGGAATTCACTCCCAAGCAGATTCAGACTACCGAAGAGCGGGTCAGGCTGGTCTATCGGATTAAAATTCAGGTGGACAATGCCAGCCTGGAGCTTAAACCCGGCATGCCCGCCGACGGGTATATTATGGAGTAATGATGGGCCTGTTTATTTTTTGCGGGTTCTGCCAAGGCTTGTTTTCGCAGCACCGCTCGCATTTCCCCACCGAGGAAATGCTCGCTTGGAGTTTGCGCTCGCTCGCCCTCGCTGTCGCTCGGGCACCCTGGCCGCTCGCACAAACTACATGCTGCTTGAAATCAAGCCTTGTCACCCGCAAAAAATAGCGATTGCCGAAACTTTGACAGAAGAATGATACAATGAACTGGTTGTAATTTGCAACCAGTTCCAATTAAACTTCGGATACACTGGTGATAACTTGAATAAAGGGAACGGTTATAAAAATATTCGTTAGATTTTGTCACCCCTTACGTCTATTGTAGTAGGAGGTGGCAAATATGGCTAATTTAACTTCCGTCGAAGTAATCGCGACAAAGATTCTAGAGATACGTGGTAAGAAGGCGATGTTAGACAGCGAGCTGGCGCGGCTTTACGGCGTGGCAACAAAACAATTGATTCGTCAGGTAAAGAGAAATATTGCTCGGTTTCCGGAAGACTTTATGTATCCACTTACACAGCAAGAAGTTGCAAACTTGAGGTGCCAATTTGGCACCTCAAGATGGGGTGGCAGGAGATATCCACCGTTGGTATTTACTCAAGAAGGCGTGGCTATGCTATCTAGTGTCCTGAATAGCAAAAGAGCCATCCTGGTTAATATCCTGATTATGCGCGCCTTCGTGAAATTGAAAGAGTTATTGCTGACGCATAAGGATCTCGCCGCCAAAATCAATGCCCTGGAAAGAAAGTACGCCGAACATGATAACAAGATTAAACAGGTATTTGATGCAATCCGTCGCCTTATGCAGCTGCCGGATGATTCAAAAAGAGTAATTGCCGGCTTTAAAGTTATGAAGTAAAATCCAGATAAATATTCGCTCTAGCCGTAATTCGCAACCGGTTTATGCAGTTGTTTTGCGGGTTCTGGCAAGGTGGACTTTTCGCTTGTATCGCGTTTGTCCTAAGCCCGCCTCGTCCCCCACAAAAATTAGCCCAAAGTGAGATTTGCTTATGGCAGTAATTCATAATAAACATCCAATAAAACAATCATTTCGCAATTGGATTAATAATTATCCTGAGTCATTCCATTGGTGTGATATGGATCGATTTTATATTTTTGTTAAATGCGTATGTCGTTATAGTAGGAAAATTAAAGGTTACCAGTGGTTAAAAAAGAAAATAGAGAAAACCGACAAGAAATTATCTAAAGACGTAATTGATATATATTGCCATAAGTTTATTGAACTTCAGAAATTCTATAGTGCTTCATGTTTGCAAATTTATGAAAGTTAGTTAATAGAATGGATATGCAATAAGGGGGATATTTCGATTTAGCGGGTGGCGAGGCATGTTTGGAGCTTCGCTAAATTTTGCGAGGGTGTTTGTGAGCGTGCATAAGAAATTTTTTGGCAAAAGTCTGCAAGGATTTACGACGAGAGAGCGCGGAAACCGACCATCGTAACCGCAGGTCACCGAATTTTAAGCAGGCGAACGAGGAGTAAGCCGTAGCAGACGGCAAAAAATTTCAGCACGCGAGCAAATACCTGAAGCAAAATACCAACGATAAGACCCGCTAGGGGCGATGGATAAATTATGATTACCATAAAGGCGCAGGGGTTGACGAGGAAATTTAATTCCACGACCGCGGTAAATAATCTCAACCTGGAAATTGAGGAGGGGGAGATATTTGGCCTGGTGGGCCCGGACGGCGCCGGCAAGACCACTACAATGCGGCTTTTAACCGGCATCCTTGAGCCGAATTCAGGCGAGGCCTGGGTTTTTAATAAGCATATTGTCAAGGAATCCGAAGGCCTGAAAGACCATATCGGATATATGTCGCAGCGTTTCGGGCTTTATGAAGATTTGACTGTGCTGGAGAATTTGCATTTTTACGCCGATATTTATGATGTGCCGTATAAAGAGCGGCCAGGGCGCATTGAGCGGCTGATGAGTTTCAGCGGCCTGGGGCCTTTTCAGAAAAGGCTTGCCCGGCATCTCTCCGGCGGGATGAAGCAGAAATTGGGCTTAAGCTGCGCGCTCATCCATACCCCCAAGGTCCTTTTTCTGGATGAGCCGACCAGCGGCGTTGACCCGGTCTCAAGGAGGGATTTCTGGCGGATACTTTACCAGCTTTTAAGAGAAAAAGTCACCATCCTGTTTTCTACATCCTATCTTGATGAGGCCGAGCGCTGCCGCCGGGTCGGGCTTATCCATAAGGGGAGCCTTTTAAAATGCGACATCCCCGCGAATATCAAAAAAGAGCGCCGCTCCGAAACCCTGGAGCAGGCATTCATCTCTATTATAAATAGCTATGAAAAACCCTGAATATAAGTCAAAACTCAAAAGTCAAAAGTAAAAAGTTCAAGGCAAAATTCAAAAGTTTTTTAAGTTTTTACTTTTTACTTGCACTTTTGACTTTTTACTTTTACCTTTTGACTTAGACAGGATTTAATAATTATGAGTAATAATATTGCCGTCAGCGCCAAGGATTTGGAAAAGAAATTCGGGAATTTTGTCGCCGTTAACCGGATTAGTTTTGAAGTCAGGCGCGGGGAAATATTCGGCTTCCTGGGGCCTAATGGCGCGGGAAAATCCACGACCATCAGGATGCTCTGCGGCCTGCTCCTGCCTACTTCAGGCGCCGGCCATGTGGGTGGATATGATATTAATCGCCAGCAGGAATTCATCAAGCAGAATATCGGCTATATGTCGCAAAAATTTTCGCTTTATGAAGACCTGACGGTTGAAGAAAATATTGATTTTTACAGCGGTATTTATAAAGTGCCCGGGCAATATAAGAAGGAGCGCGCAGAGCGGGTAATCCGCATGGCCGGGATTGAAGAATTCAGGAAGAGCCTCAGCGGCATTTTATCCGGAGGATGGAAGCAGAGGCTGGCCCTGGGTTGCGCCATCATTCACCAACCCAAAATAGTTTTTTTAGACGAGCCGACCAGCGGTGTTGACCCCATTGCCCGGAATAATTTCTGGAAGTTGATTAAAGAAATGGCCGAGGAGGGCACCACCGTATTTGTGACTACCCATTATATGGACGAGGCCCAGAATTGCGACCGCCTAGCCTTAATTTACCAGGGCGCGCTTATTGCCACCGGAGCGCCCGAAGATTTAAAGAAGCAATGTATGCGCGAGGAGGTTTTAAAAATATCCGTCCCGGAGCCATTGGAATGGGCGGAAAGGTTAGAAAAACTGGAATTCGTAAAAGAGATGGCGCTTTTCGGAGTGGTTTTGCACGCGATTGTTAAGGATGCGGACCAGGCTATACCGGTTTTTTCCCGGCTATTTTCCCAGGAGGGGATTAAAGACGCCCGGATAGAGAAAATTCAGCCGTCCTTAGAGGATGTTTTCATTTCCCTGATTGAATCTTACGACAAATAGGCGGGAAGCTGCGAGCCCCGTCTTTCCTAAAGGAGCGGGGTGCATATTGAAAGGAAGAGCGGGGTGAACTTAAGGCGAGTTAGCGCGATTACCAAGAAGGAATTTATCCAGATTGTCCGGGATTACCGCAGCCTGGGCCTGGCGCTGATTAACCCGGTGCTTTTATTGTGCATCTTTGGCTTTGCCCTTTCCCTGGATGTAAACAGCGTGCCGATGGCAATCTGGAACCAGGATAAAACCCAGGTCTCCAATGATTTTATCCTGGATTTCCAGAATTCCCCCTATTTTAAAATTGTCGGTTATTTTGATAACTATACCGAGCTGCAGAATTATATTGATAGAAGAAAAGCAATGATGGCTATGGTTATCCCCAAGGACTTCTCCAAAATTATCAATTCTCAACAGGCCGCGCCGGTGCAGTTGCTGGTGGACGGAAGCGACGCCAATACCGCCACCATTGCCCTGGGGTATGTTAACGCGATGGTCGCCAAATACAACGCCAAGTTTGTGAATGCCTCGCTTTCTAAATTGGGCCTGAAGGATTTTTCCCCCATAGATGTCCGGCCGCGGGTCTGGTTTAATGAAGATTTAAAGAGCAAGAATTATATTGTCCCCGGCCTGATTGCCTTGATTATGATGATGATTGCCGCCCAGCTTGCCTCCATAACCATTGCCCGGGAATGGGAAAGAGGCACCATGGAACAGCTGATTTCTACTCCGGTGCGGCCAGGGGAACTCATCCTGGGCAAATTCATCCCTTATTTTATGATTGGTTTTTTTGACCTGCTGGTGGCGGTGGCTATGGCAGAATTTGTTTTTCGCGTTCCCCTAAAGGGGAGTTTAACTTTATTGCTTATCTTAAGCAGTATTTTTCTTTGCGGGGCCCTGGCGCAGGGGATTTATTTTTCCGTGGTGGCTAAGAACCAGCGCCTGGCCACGCAAATGGCGGTCTTGACCACCTTCCTGCCGACCTTTATACTTTCCGGCTTTGTCTTTCCCATTTACAATATGCCCAAGCTGATACAAGCCACGACCTATATAGTTCCGGCGCGCTATTTTATCGCCATACTCAAGGGGATTTATTTAAAAGGCCAGGGAATGGATGTTTTGTGGCGGCCGACCCTGTTCCTGTTGATTTTTTCGTCAATGATGATATTTTTTGCTTACCGGCGCTTTAAAAAGAAGGTTAGCTGATGTTTGAACGCATCCGGGCCATTCTTATTAAGGAATTCAAGCAGGTCTTTCGCGACCCGCGGATGAGGACAATGATTTTTATTTCTCCGCTCCTGCAGGTGTTCATTTTCGGCTATGCCGCCAGTACCGACGTAAGAAATATCCCTACCGCGATATACGACCTGGATAATACCGCTCAGAGCCGCCAGGTCATCCGGGCTTTCTCTTTTTCCAAATATTTTAGCATAAAAAAATATATCTCTAACGACACACAGGAAAAAGAATTGATTGATAAGGCGCAGGTTTCCGTAGTGCTGCGTTTTAACCGCGGCTTTGCCCGGGATTTAGAAGCCAATAAAGGCGCCCAGTTACAGATTATCGTGGATGGCACAGATTCAAATACCGCCTCCATTGCCCTGGCTTACGCCAACAAGATTATCCAGAAATACTCTAGTTCAATATTAGAAAGGCGCGCCGATATCCTGTTAAAACAGAGGCTGGCCTTTCCGAGCGTAGAGCTTAAGGACCGGCCCTGGTTTAATGAAAACCTGGAATCAAGGAACTATTTTATCCCCGGGGTCATTGCCATGCTGGTGACCGTTACTTCCCTCTTGATGACTGCCTTGGCTATAGTCCGGGAAAAGGAAATCGGCACCATGGAGCAGCTGCTGGTTTCGCCGATTAAGCCCATTGAGTTTATTTTAGGAAAGCTCGCGCCCTTTGCGGCGTTGAGTTTCATTGACCTGATCTTTATCGCCCTGACCGGGATCCTCTGGTTCCATATTCCTATGCGGGGCAGCCTGTTATTGCTCGTTGGCGCCACCTGTATTTACCTGTTGACTACGCTGGGCGCGGGGTTATTTATCTCCACTATTTCCTCAACGCAGCAGGAAGCGGCAATGTCCGTATTTTTATTCCTGCCGGTGATGAATTTGTTTTCGGGCTTTGCCTTTCCTATTACCAGTATGCCCAAGGCTGCGCAGTACTTTACCTATATTATACCGCTACGCTATTACCTGGAGATTGTCAGGGGGATATTCTTGAAGGGGGTAGGGATAAACATCCTCTGGCCGCAGCTGTCGGCCTTGCTTGTCATCGGTGTCAGCGTAATCGCCATGAGCTCCTTAAGATTCCACAAGAGGCTGGGATAACCGCCGTTTTCGGTTGTAAACCCGGCGACGGATGTTATAATAAGTGAGGCCACGACTTACGTTCCGTAAGTCGTATGGCCGAACTTATCCAGCACTAATTTTATGAAACGCTTAAAGTTAGCTCATAGGGGTTGCTATGGCATCAACCCTTATCAGATAAAGATAAGGCTTTATAAAAATTAGTGCTGGGTTAATTCGCGCAATA
>VGKK01000003.1 GCA_016867095.1 Candidatus Omnitrophota bacterium
TAGCCAATTCGCGGGTAGGAGCCAGCACCAGCCCCACTCCTTTATTTTGGGCTAAACGCTGGCATATCGGGATAGCGAAAGCGTGCGTCTTTCCGGTACCGGTTTGGGCGATGCCGATGACATCCTTGCCTTCAATGGCCAAAGGAATCGCCTTGAATTGGATAGGAGTAGGCGCTTTAAATTTTATATGCTCCAGGATTTCCAGAATCTTCGGAGCAATACCCAGGCCATAAAAACTCTCAGCAGGCCGCAGATTTGCGCCCTGGTCAGAATGATTAATATTTAATATCCGCTGCGTCATTTTTGTGATTGTAAATGCTTAAAATCTAATTACGAGCGATCAAGATAATTGCGCTTTAGCTACATCGCGCAGTTTAGTAAAATCGCCAGAGAGCAAACCGGAGGTTTCTATAGGAGCAAGCACTTCAATAATACAGCAAATCTGAGTAGTAAACCTCCAGTTACCTTTAGGGATAGCGTCTTTGGTCCCCCTGATTAACACGGGCAAAATGGGGACTTTTTCTTTAATCGCAAGTTTAAATGCGCCATTTTGAAATTCCCCTATCCCATCATCAACGCTTCGGGTCCCTTCGGGAAAAAATACCACCGATACTTTCTTATGCAACCAATCGCCCGCTTCTCTATATGCTTTCCGAATACTTGAGAAATCGCCGCGCTGCAGCCGGATATGACGCGCGAGCGACATATTCCATCCCAGCACAGGAATTTTAAAAAGGCTGTCTTTGGCTACCCACTTAAATTGCATCCGGGTCTTATACATCAATACAATATCAGCCAGGCTCTGGTGGTTTGATACAACGACATACGTCTTTTTATAATCTATATTATCAAGGCCATTTATTTTTACCTTCCAATAAGGATTCAAGGCGGTAACTGCATCCGCCCACCAAAAACACTGGGCGTGGACAATCTTGCGCTTGCGATCAAAGGGATAAAGCAATACAGATAGCAGCGCCATCACTAAAAACAAAATAACGATTAAAGCTGTCCCCACAATCCATATTATCACCGACTGTATTGACTGTTTGACGGACAACCAAGGATTACTTGCGTCTGAAGCGAATCTTTTATTCATTTACAATCTGAATGTTGATTGCGCGGGGTGCTAACGTTATGTGAATAAAAAAACCGTAAAGGTTAGTAGTCATGCCCATTTACGGCTTAAGGATTTTCTAATCTTTACTTTTAATATATATATAGTGTACTCTATAAATGGATAAACGTCAAAGCAAAAAATTCCTCTAACCGCCGCCCATGGATGTAAGGTAAAAGTTATAGCGCATATTATTTCTTAATTTTTAAAAACCGCGCGTTGACGGCCACAATCACCGTGCTCAAAGACATCAGTACCGCTCCGGCGGCCGGGCTTAAAACTAAGCCTGATTTATAGAAAACGCCGGCGGCAAGCGGGATGGCAAAGGCATTGTAACCGCAGGCCCAAGCCAGGTTCTGCGCCATTTTTCGGTAAGTGGCGCGGGCCAGGTTAATGATTGCCGCGGCATCCAGCGGATTGCTCCTCACCAGGATTATATCCGCGGTTTCCACCGCAATTTCGGTACCGGCCCCGATAGCTATACCTATATCGGCCTGTGCCAGGGCCGGCGCATCATTAATCCCGTCGCCAATCATAGCCACCACCAAGCCTCTCTGCTGGACCTCCTTAACCTTTGCGGCTTTTTCCTGGGGCAGGACTTCGGCAAAATATTCATCCAGGCCTAATCTTCGCGCTACCCACTGCGCGACTTCTTTATTATCGCCGGTCAGCATCATACATTTAATACCCATCTCTTTTAGCAGCGCAATCGCCCTTTTAGATTCAGGCCTGATTATATCCGCCAGGGCAATCGCGCCTACGAGCTTGGCGTCAATCAACACAAAGACAATGGTCTTGCCTTGTAAGGAGAGCTCCCTCGCCCTGACGTCAGTAATCGGGATATTATTTTCTCTTAAATAACCCGGGCTGACCACTTTTATATCCCTGCTATTTACCCTGGCCATTGCGCCCTTGCCGGTAATCGCCTTAAATCCCTCAACAGGAAAAACATCTTTTGCTGATGAAGCTATTGCCTTGGCGATAAGATGTTCGGAGCGCGATTCCACGGAAGCGGCATATTTTAAAAGCTCATCCGCCTTAATATCATTGGTAAAAACGATTTTATCAGTGACGCCAAACCTACCCTCCGTCAGGGTCCCGGTCTTATCAAAGATAATCGCCTGGATATTCCTTGCCCGCTCAAAAGCGGCGCGGTTGCGGATAAGCAGGCCGCTGGCGGCAGCAAGCGCGGTGGAAACCGCGACGACGAGCGGCACAGCCAATCCCAACGCGTGCGGGCAGGTAATAATCATCACGGTTACCGCTCTTTCCAGGGCAAAGGCAAAGTCTTTATGTATTAACGCCAGCCAGGTAAAAATGGTTATCGCGCCTGCGGAAATGGCTATGATTGTCAGCCATAAGGCAGCGCGGTTGGCCAGGTCCTGCGTCCTTGACTTGGTGGCCTGGGCCTGCCTGACTAATTCAATTACCTGTGAAAGAAAAGAATCCTTGCCGGTTTTCTTAATCTCAACGGTCAATGCGCCTTCGCCGTTAATGGAGCCGCTGATAACCTCATCGCCCCTGGCCTTAGTTACCGGCTTAGATTCGCCGGTAAGCATCGCTTCATTAACCGAGCTATCGCCCTCAATTATATCGCCATCCGCAGGGATTTTTTCTCCCGGCTTTATGATAATCCTGTCGCGGACATTCAATTCACCTAAAGGCACATCTTTTACGCTGCTGTCCGGCATTATCTTATGGGCCGCAGAAGGCATCAGCCTGGCTAATTCTTCCAGGGCGCGCGAAGCGCCCATTACCGACCTCATCTCTATCCAGTGGCCAAGGAGCATAATGTCAATTAAGGTTGCCAGCTCCCAGAAAAATTCCTTTCCACTTAGGCCGAAAACCACCGCGGCGCTATAAACATATGCCGTGACAATCGCTATCCCGATTAAAGTCATCATACCGGGTTGTTTTTCTTTCAATTCATCAAAAAGCCCCCTTAAAAAAGGCAGGCCGCCATAAAAAAATACGGCGGAGGATAAGCCGAACAGCGCATACATAGAGCCCGGAAAGCTAACCGCCTTCTCCAGGCCAAAAAATTCCTGAATCATCGGTGAAAATATAACTATAGGTATAGTAAACGCCAGAGAAACCCAGAATCTTTTCCTGAAATCAGCGGCCATATGGCCGTGATGGGCGGTATGGCCGGCGCCGGCCGCCTGTCCGGCATGGCCCTGCGCAAGGAATTCATTTCTGTCGCTTTCGCTGCAAAAGTAATAGGCCTTGCCGTCTTTCTCTAATTTTATACCCGTAGCTTCATCTACTTCCATGCCGCATATAGGATCTTTAGCCATAGTTTTACCGCTTCTTTTATCCATATAAAATTAACCCCGCACCTTCAAGATGAAAGTGCGGGGTTTAAAACAATAACTTAAAAACGCATTATTTCTTTTTCAGCTTATCCACTACTTCGGCAACGAGCTTGGCCATAATATCCTTACAGCCCAAGCCAAAGGCCAAAGCCAAACCCAGCCCTATAGAGCCTAATACGATGCTTACTGTTATCTCGGTGACGCGGACGCCGATTTTCAGCTGCTCTAAGGTCATTAATACCGCGAAAGTAACAATTAGAACCTCGGTAAGGTTGGCAAGGAAACTCGCCTGAGCTAAGCCAACGTTAGAGGCCGCGGTCTGCACGATATTTTTCAACAATGTGGCTACGAATATACCCATAATTAAAATAAATATTCCCACGATGACATTGGGTATATAGAGGACTATACGGTTTAATAAATCAGCGGCAACGGTCAAACCTATAGCGTTAATGGCAACCACAAAAGTAACCAGGAGCGCCAACCAATAGCAGATGACACCTATTAATTCGGAAAGAGAGTATTTGATGCCGCCCTTGGCTAATAGGTTGTCCAGTTCAATGCGGTCGGAAATCACATCAAGTTTTACCGCCCTTAATATCTGGGTGACCATCGCCTTGATAACCTTGGAAATAATCCAACCGATGATGAGGATAATCACCACAAGGAGCAAATTCACCAAGAATTGACTAATCTGAGCAAGAACTGCCTTGGCTGGCTCTAATAAAACTACCTGCCAATCACTCATCTAACCACCTCCTTTTGGTTTATACTGCTGTTATTTTTTATATCTATAACACGATTATCGGGTTATGTCAAGAAAAATCTAAAAAATTATGGTCATTCCGTCAGAGGCGGCCTGTACCCGGCAATCCAGCTTCTGCGACAACTTTTCCGCCTGGATATAGGGCTTGGCCTTAAGCATCCCCATCCCGAAATGCGTCAGTATCGCCTGCTTTGGTTTTATCCGTCGGATAATTTCCTCAACGTCGGCAAGGCTGAGGTGTTCTATCTCCGGGCGCGGCTCGTAGAAAACAACACAGATAATTAAAATATCGGTTTTGTAAAAATTCTCTAATTCCGGGAAATACTTAGTATCGGTAAGCAGCGCGACGCTTGCCTTATTTATCCGGAATTTTATTCCGTATGTCTCTACAGGATGGATATGCCGCATAGAAGTGGTAAATTCAAAATTCCCCGCCTGATAGCCCTGGCCTGCTTTTAAAATTTCTATCTTTTCCGGGAAATTCATCACGTGCCTTAATATCACGGAATCATCCCCTATCGCGTCACCCGGGCAAAAAACCACTCCCCTCTTTTTAAATCCCCCCTCGGTCATTGCCTCAATCATCACGTTGAGGTCTCCCGAATGGTCCAGGTGGCGGTGGGTAAGTATGACCGCGTCTAATTTAGACGGGTCTAATTTCGGGCGGCTGGCGGCGCAGCGTACAATGCTTCCCGGCCCGGGATCAACCAGGATATTTGTCCCGCGGCAGGAAATCCAGATCCCCCCGGAGGCGCGCAACTGCTTTATCATCACAAAACGCGCTCCGGCTGTGCCTAAAAATTTTAAGAAGTCGCCTTGTCTGGCAACCATATCTTTTTTAACTCCTGGTTAATCCGGTGCATCTGGCTGTAACTAAGCTTAAATTCAAAGGCGTCTTTATCCTGCGGTTTTTCTTTTTCTGCCGCGAACTCCGCTACCCCCAATACCCTTGCCCCGCAGGCCCGGGCAAAGAATTTGACTTCTTTATCGTCAGATACCACGACGGTATTCTTAAGGTTGCCGGATTCATCAAGTATCTGCCTGATTTTATCATCGGCGCTGATTTTGCGGGAAAATATAATACTGATATTATCGGATTTTTGGCTCTCTACGGAGGCGCAGGCAGGATAACCGTCAAAAACCAGAATAACCTTATTTTTCGGGCTTCCGGTTAATCTTTTTTCCTGGATAAGCCTTAAAAGGGCCTGGCGCGGATCTTGAGTATCTTTATTGCTGCGGTTGAAGATGGAGTGGTGGATGATGTTGTAAGCGTCGATGACGTACTGTAAGGACATAGATAAGGCCTCCCAGCGCTCCGTATATCAGGATAAAAACAAAATTTAAAAGCGACATCGCAAAAGCCATGTCTTTGCCTAAGCCGGCCTTGGCAAAAAAGAATATCACAGTCGCATCCCGCAGGCCTAAACCGCCGATAGAGATAGGCAACAAGGTAATGGCCCCGATTATAGGCAAGAATATAAAAAAGTAGGCAATGTTTAACTTTATGCCTAAAGACAAGGCAATAACAAAAAAAGTCAGGGGCGTAACCATTTGTATCAGGACGGACAGAATTAAATTATTCACTATGACTTTCTGGTGGTGGCGGAAATAGTGTATCTCCTGATGCAAATTCTTTATGGCAGCCCTGAGCCTGCCTGCCGTGGGCGAATGTAAAAGCCGGTTTACCCTGAAATAGATAAATCTGTTGAATAACGCCAAGAGTATAACCACTAATAAGGCGGTGATTATGACTACGGAAAGTAAAATGCTCTTATCTTTCATCAATTTCCAGCCGAATAACAAGCTCAATAACGCCAAAATTACCAGGCCGATATAGCCGCTTAACCTGTCCAGTAAGACCGTGGCGACTACTTCGCGGGGCCTCCTGGTATGCACTGCCAGGTCAATGCTGCGCACCAGGTCTCCGCCGATAGTTGAAGGCAGGAATAAACTGAAGAATACGCCTCCGGCAAAAGACATCACTATCCTTTTCAGGCTAAGGTGAATTTTCACCGCTTTCAACAACATTTCCCAGCGCAACAGGCAGAATAAATAAGAAAAGAAAAAAATAATAAAAGCAAACAACAACAGGTCTAATCTCGCGTTTTTTATAATCCCCAACAGGCTCTTTCTGTCCACCTGCTGGAAGAGAAAAAACAGCAGGATAACGCTGATGGCGACCCTGAACAACAGAGAGACTATTTTTTTAAAGAATTTCATTAAAAACCCCTACTGCAGGCTGCGGCCGGTTAGTTTTTTATACGCCTCCAGGTATTTCTGCGTTGTCTTTTCCACAATCTCTTCGGGCAATCCCGGCGCCGGCGGCTGCTTATCCCAATTTAAACTCTCCAGGTAATCCCGCACGAACTGCTTGTCAAAGCTGGGCTGCGGCCGGCCTGGCTGGTATTGGTCCTGGGGCCAAAAACGCGAAGAATCCGGCGTCAGCGCTTCGTCAATGAGGATGATTTTATCATTATCTACCCCGAACTCAAACTTGGTATCGGCAATAATAATCCCGCGCGTCAAGGCATAGTCCCTTGCCTTTTCATAAAGCATTATACTGGTCTTTTTTATTTTATCGGCGTTATCCTTGCCGACTAGGTTCTCCGCGCCTTTCTGGTCAATATTGATATCATGGCCCTTATCTTCCTTGGTAGAGGGAGTAAATATCGGCCGGTCAAGCTTGTCTGATTCCCGCAGGCCCGGGGGTAACTTTATCCCGCAGATAGATTGCTCCTTTTGGTACTCCTTCCATCCTGAGCCGGACAAATACCCCCTGACTACACATTCCACTGCCAGAGGCCTGGTTTTTGCCACCAGCATAGAACGGCCGGCTAATTGCTCTTTATATTTTTTCAGCTGGGCGGGGTATTGATTTATATCGGCGGTGATAAGGTGGTGCGGGATGATATCCTTAATAAAACTAAACCAGAAACAGGACAGGCCGGTTAAGACCTTACCTTTATATGGGATGCCGCAAGGTAAAACTACGTCAAAACAAGAGATGCGGTCGGTAGAAATAATCAACAGCTGGCTACCCAAATCATAAACATCTCTTACCTTGCCGCGTTTATAAAGTTTCAGGCCCTTAAAATCCGTATTTAATAAAACCGCTTCATCCATGAGTTAGGCGCGAATGTAAATCCTCGTACTCCTGCCATAATTCTTTGGGCAAATTTTTCTTAAACTGCTGAAAAAACTTTTTTATCCCGGCCAGCTCCTCCAGCCATGCTTTTTCATCTATCTCCAACAGCTTTTCCAATGCGCCGCCGGGTAATTCCAAACCGGTCATATCTATATCCGAGGCCCTGGGCACATAGCCTATCGGGGCCCGGGTTGCCTCTACTTTATTATTGCAACGGTCTAATATCCATTCCAGGACTCTCAGGTTTTCCCTGAATCCCGGCCACAAAAAGTCCCCGGCGGCGTCTGTCCTGAACCAATTTACGTGAAAAATCTTAGGGGGCCTGCGCATCCCCTTGCCCATCTCTAACCAGTGCCGGAAATAATCCGCCATATTATAACCGCAAAAGGGAAGCATGGCCATCGGGTCGCGCCGCAGGTGCCTTATTTTACCTACCTGCGCGGCGGTCAGCTCAGAAGCCATAGTCGCGCCGATAAATACGCCGTGCTGCCAATTAAAAGACTCATAAACTAAAGGAGCCAGGTGCTGCCTGCGGCCGCCAAAGACGATAGCGGAAATCGGCACCCCGTGATGCTGCTCTAAACGAAAAGAGGCAGTAGGACAATTTACAATCGGAGCGGTAAAGCGGCTATTCGGATGGGCGCCTAAAACCGGCTTGCCGTTATTGTCCAGCATCCCCGGTTTCCAGGGCAGGCCGCGCCAATCAATGCCGCCGGCAGGAACTTCTCCGTCCGCGCCTTCCCACCAGACTGTGTTATCCGGCTTAAGCAGGACATTGGTGTAAATGGTATTTTTTTTAATTGTTTCCAGCATCGCCGGGTTAGTATGGGAATTTGTTCCCGGGGCCACGCCGAAAAATCCCGTCTCGGGATTAATCGTCCAGAGTGACCCATCGGAATCAATGCGCATCCAGGCAATATCATCGCCCACCGTCCATATCCTGTACCCCTTTATCTTTAACCCTTCCGGAGGGACTAACATCGCCAGGTTAGTCTTACCGCAGGCGCTGGGAAAAGCCGCGGCGATATATTCAATATGCCCGTTGGGCTCTTCTATGCCCATAACCAGCATATGCTCGGCCAGCCAGCGTTCCCTTCTGGCGATAAAACTGGCGATACGCAGCGACAGGCATTTCTTGCCCAAAAGCACATTGCCGCCATAGCCTGAACCTACGCTCCAAATTGTATTGTCCTCGGGAAAATGCAGGATTAACCTCTTGTTGATATCCAGGCCCGCCTTAGAATGCAAACACTTAGTAAAACCCGCCTCTTTCTCTAATTGCCTTAACACCGCCTCTCCGGCGCGGGTCATAATCAACATATTCAAAACCACATAGCGCGAATCCGTCAATTCCACGCCGATTTTGCTGAATTGCGAGCCTACCGGCCCCATAGAGAAAGGAATGACATACATTGTCCTTTGTTGCATCGCGCCCTTAAAGATTTCCTTCGCCTTTTTATAGGCCGCCTTGGGAGACATCCAGTTATTGGTGGGGCCGGCATCGCGCTTTCTCCGGCTGCAGATTAAAGGTAAGGTGTTCGGTGCGGGCCACATCATCGGGCGCGCTGCGGTGTAAAAAACACCCCGGCAGCTCATTGTGATTCAAAGAAATAATCTCTCCGTCGGCTATCGCCTCTTTTTCCAGGGCCTCCTTTTGCGCCTGAGAACCGTCTATCCAGACTATTTTCTCGGGCTGGCACAGCTCGGCCATCTTATTCACCCAATTGACTATTTTTTTATCGCGCTTAGGAAATTTATTCATCTTCAATGAGCGCATAACTTACGAACACGCTACCCGAGCTTATCGGAAAGCTCGGGTAACGTGCTCCATAACTTATGTCCTCACTAAATATTTGTGGAAAGAATGCGCGGCTACCGCGCCGTCAGCGCAGGCAGTAATCACCTGGTATAAAGCCTTCTGCCGGCAGTCTCCGCAGGCAAACACCCCTTGCGTGGAAGCCTTCATCTGCTGGTCGGTGACGATAAAACCTCCCTCGTCCATCTCCAGAAACCCCTTTAAAAAATCCGTGTTTGGAGTTATCCCCACAAAGATAAACACCCCCTGGCAGGAAACCTGTTTGGCTGCATTTGTCTTGATATTCTTCACTAAAATCCGCTCTACCTTATCCTGCCCCTGAATTTCTTCTACCGCGCTATCCAGGAGAAAATTAATCTTGGCGATACTCTTTGCCTTTTCCACCAAAATCTGGGATGCCCGCAATTCCTGCCGGCGATGCACCAGGTAAACTGTCCGGGCATAGCCAGTTAAAAAAATCGCCTCTTCTATTGCCCTATCTCCGCCGCCGATTACCGCCACATCCTTATTTCTAAACAATGGGGCGTCGCAGGTAGCGCAGTAAGAAATCCCCCGGCCGATAAATTTAGTTTCTCCCGCGATGCCCAGCGGCTTGGCCCTGGCGCCGACAGCCACAACCACGCCTCTTGCCTGGTAAGGCCGGCCTTCTGTCTTAATATCAAAAACCGGCGAGCCGCCTTCAATGTGGCTGGATACGGCGGAAACTTCCGCTATTTCAATTTTGACGCCTGAATCCTCAACTTGCTTGTGGAACCTGGCGGTTAATTCTTCCGTAGATATGCCGCCGGGAAACCCCGGAAAATTTTCAATACTGGGGGAAAGGACAATCTGGCCTCCGGCTGCCATCTTTTCCAAGATAAGGGTATTGAGCCGGTATCTTCCGGCATAAAGCGCGGCGGCTAAACCCGCGGGCCCGGCGCCTACAATAATTAAGTCATACATCGTATTTCAATAACTTCTTTCTGTGTAACGTTAAATGTGTAATGTGTAACGCTGGTGTAATGGTGCTATGTGTAATGGAAATGCTTAAGCCTTATTTTTCCATTACACATTCTTTTGCCTTACACCCACATTACACGTTACACTTTACCCCGTTAGACCCAGAAAGCCCCGGCCTTTAGGTCGGGGTCTAACGGGGTTTACACATTACACAATTTCTAATTACTTATAATTGTGCTTTCATATAATTCTTGCGCCCCATAGGAACTTCTTATTAAGGGGCCGGCTAACACTGACTTAAAACCTAAACCCAGCCCGATAACGCGGTAATATTCAAATTGCTCAATATTAATAAATTCCTTTACCGGGTAATGGCTCTTTGACGGAGGCAGGTATTGTCCTAAAGTCAGGATATCGCACCCTGAATTTAGTAAATCCTGCATTGCGGTTATCACTTCCTCCTCGCCCTCCCCCAGCCCCAGCATTATGGAAGATTTGGTGGCAATTAACGGCTGAATCTCCTTTATTTTTTTTAAGATATCCAGTGAAAGCTGATAATCCGCTTCCGGTCGTAAATCTTTATAGAGCCTTTTCACCGTCTCAATATTATGCCCGACTAAATGCGGCCGGGCATCCAGGACAACTTTAAGGCTAAGGATCCGGCCGGCGAAATCAGGTATTAATACCTCTACTTTAATATTGGCGCTTATCTGGCGCAGCGACTCTATGGTCCGGGCGAATATTTCCGCGCCCCCGTCCGCCAAATCATCACGCGTAACCGAAGTAATTACGACGTAATCCAGCCCGAAGTCCTTTACCGCCTTGGCTACGCGCGCCGGTTCGCCTCTATCCAGGCACAAAGTTTTATTAGCGGATTTGCCCACCGCGCAAAACCGGCAGTTTCTCGTGCAGGTATTCCCCAGGATAAGAAAAGTAAAACTGCGCCTGCGCAAGCAAAAACTTAAATTAGGGCAAAGGGCCTCCTGGCATACTGTGCGCACGCCGGACTGGGATAACCTTTGCGCCCGGTCTAAAGTGGCAGTGTCGGGAATCTCCTGCTTAAACCAGCTGGGGAGCTTGCTCATCTTTTCAATCTCACGAAATTATCTACGGAGCGATCGTAAGCCTTCTCCGCGCTTGCCGAAAAATAACAAGCAGGCAGTTCCTGGCGATTCCTATGGTAAAGGATGCATTCGCAACAGACGCCCTTACGGGAACAAGGATTATAACTACAATTGCAATTTACAAGATTTTGTTTTTGGTTCGGACAGCTCTTCATCCTTGGCCTTCTCCCTCAACGCCTCTAATTTACTTTTTATTTTCATCCTCTGGAAAAATGAGGCGTAATCCACTATGAGCTTGCCTTTCAGGTGGTCTATCTCGTGCTGAAAAACGCAGGCCAGCGGCCCTTCGGCCTCCACAGTCATGGGCTGGCCGAATTCATCCTGCGCCCGCACTGTTACTTTTCTGGCGCGCCTGACCTTTATGCATACGCCCGGGATACTTAGGCAGCCCTCTTCCGTTACCTGGGAGCCATCTTTTTTTATCACTTTGGGGTTTATCATCTTGTAAAGGCCGCTGCCGATATCCACCACAATCATCGCTTCGTTAACGCCTACCTGCGGCGCGGCCAGGCCTATGCCTTGCGCGGCGTACATTAATTGCGCCATCTTGCTTAAAATATCACGGTGAAAAAGGGCGGCCTGCTGGATTAACTTTGCCTTGCGCCTTAAGATGGGTTCGCCAAAGAGCCTAATCTTTAATGTGGTTTCGGGCATCAACTTTAATAATTTTGGGCTTTATCTTTTTTGCTTCCTGCTCATCCGCGAGCACGTAAGAAACTATCACTACCTCGTCGCCTGCGCAGGCGCCGCGGCTGGCCGGGCCGTTAAGGCAAATCACTCCGGAATTAGCCTTGCCTTTAATGGCGTAAGTTTCCAGGCGGTGGCCGTTATTCAAATTAAATACCTCCACCTTCTCGCCCTCAATAATATCCGCCGCCTGCATTAATTTTTCATCAATGGTTACGCTGCCTTCATAATAAAGGTTTGCCTCAGTAACACGCACCCTATGTATCTTGGATTTTAAAATTGTCCTGAGCATATTTATACCCCCTGATAAAATCAATTATTACGAAATCACCAATAACCAAGTACCAATCACCAAATAAATTCCAATATCCAAGCCGCCAATCACCAAACTTTTATGTTTGGTTATTGGGATTTGGTTATTGATGATTATTTGGTTATTGTAATTTGGCGTTTGGTTATTTCGCATTTATTGCTTTTATTATTTCTTCCGCAAAGGCCTTGGCTGCGGCAGGGCCGGAAGCGGTAATAATATTGCCGTCTTTTTCTACGGCTGCGCCGGTATAATTTACTCCCTCGGCCTCCAGTTCCTGCGCCTCATCAGGAAAAACTGTGGCGCGCCTGCCCTTTAAAATACCTGCCCTGGCTAAAGTCACCGGCGCGATACAAATCGCAGCCACAATCCGGTTGCCATTAAGGGCGTCTTGCGCCAGCTTATGGGATAAAGGGTCGTCCCAATATTGGCTGGCGCCCCCTCCGCCCACAAAGACTAGGGCAGCAAAGTCTTCTACGTTTATATCTTTGACTAAGATATCGGGCTTAACTTTAGCGCCCAAGCTCCCCCTGGCCTCTGCAAGGCTGGTAGAAGCTACGGTTACCTCTATGCCGTTTTTCTCAAAAATCCCTTTGGGCACGAGAAATTCTTCGTCGCGAAAAGCGCTTTCGGCAATAATCATCGCTATTTTTTTCATATTAGCCCCCCTCTTTTCTTGGGCAAGGGCCCACGAAATCCAAAACACAAGTATCAAAATGCAAAATAACAATCCAAAATTAAAAACTTTTGAATTTTGCGTTGGACTTGTGACTTGTGACTTTTAACCTCTATCACGCTAATCTTCCCTAATCAAACCATATGTCTGGCGGGCAATCATTAATTCTTCATCGGTAGAAATAACCAAAATCGCGGGCTTTGTCTTAAAGTAATCAAATATCCCGCGGCAGGCCCTGGCCCTTATTTCCGGCTGGTTTTCGCCGATACCGGCGGTAAAGACTAAAACATCGCAGCCGCCCATAACCGCCGCGTAAGCGCCGATATATTTTTTTATCCGATAAATAAAAATATCTATTGCCAGCCTGGCGCGTTTATTGCCGGCCTTGGCCCGGCTGAGCAACGCGCGCATATCATTGCTTATCCCGGATACCCCCGCCAGGCCGCTGGCTTTATTTAAGATATCTTCAATTCCAGCGATATCAAGGCCTTTCTTCCTCATAATGTGAGTAACCAGGGCCGGGTCAATATCCCCGCAACGCGTCCCCATAACCAGGCCTTCCAGGGGCGTCATCCCCATGCTGGTATCCACGGACTTTCCTTTATTTACCGCGGCAATGCTGCAGCCGTTGCCCAGGTGGCAGGTAATAATTTTTAATCTATGAAGCGGTTTTTTGAGCCTGCGGGCTGCCTCGTGCGCCACGTATTCATGGCTGGTGCCGTGGAAACCGTATTTTCTGATCCCTAATTTCTGGTAATAGCCGTAAGGCAGGCCGTAGATGTAGGCGTAGTCAGGCAGGGTCTGATGAAAGGCGGTATCAAAGACCGCTACTTGCTTTAGGCCGGGTAATAATTTTTTGCAAGCCAGTATTCCGGCTAAATTCGCCGGATTGTGCAACGGCGCGATAGAACAGTGCTGCCTTATTTTACGCACCACCGCGTTATCAATTAATACCGGCCTCTGGAATGCCTCTCCCCCGTGCACTACCCGGTGGCCCACCGCGCCAAACGAATTAATCTTTTCTAAAATCATCTTCAGGCCGGCATAATGGTCGTGGATTACAGAGCCTTTTTCTCCGATATGCTCAATCAGCCCTTTAGAGATAAGCTTCTCTTGAGGCATCTTGAAAAGCTTATATTTTATGGAAGAGCTGCCGCTATTTATAACCAATATACGCATATTCTTATTTATTTAGCTTGTGACTTGTGACTTTTTACTTGTGACTTGTGACTTATATTATTGCGCCCTGACTGCCGTAGTCGCCACACAATCCACAATATCATCCACGGAACAGCCGCGGGATAAATCGCTGCAAGGATGGCTCAGGCCTAAAATTAAAGGCCCTATTACGCGGGCATTGGCTAAACGCTGGACAAGTTTATAACTAATGTTGCCTGCTTCCAGGCTGGGGAATATCAATACGTTTGCCTTGCCGCCGACAGGGCTATGCGGATACTTTATCTGGGCTACCTCCGGGACAATCGCCGCGTCCACCTGCAATTCGCCGTCAAAGATTAATTCCGGAGCCATTGTCTTGACTAATTTTAATGCCTCGGTTATCTTTTCAATCCCCCTGCCTGTAGCTGAACCCTTGGTGGAATAACTCAAGAAGGCCACGCGAGGGGTCATCTCTAAAACTTTCCGGCCTAATTCTGCGCAGACCAGGGCAATACAGGCCAGCTGCCGGGAATTAGGATCGGGGATAATCGCGCAATCGGCAAAGATAAACGTCCCCTTCTCGCCCAAATCAGAACCCGGCACCTCCATAATAAAGGCGCTGGTAGCGATACTGATATGTTTATCCACGCCCAAACACCAGATCGCGCTCCTGGCCACATCGGGAGTAGTGTGGCTGGCCCCGGCCACAAAACCGTCGGCCTGGCCCTTACGCACCATCATCGCCGCGTAATAAAGCGAATCGTCAAACATTTTCCTGATCTTATTAATGTCCGGGTCTTTTGCTTTACGCATCTGGTAAAACTGCTGGATATAACTTTCCTTATCCGCCGGATTAATCTTGTCGGGGGTCAAAAGTAAAACCTTGGCCAACCCTTCCCGCTCAATAACCTTGGCCGCCTCCACGACCCGGCTATCCTCATATTCCGGCAGCACAATAGTCTTTAAGCCGGCCTTTGCTTTATTGCGAATCCTGGTAATGGTATCCACGTTAAATTCCTTTCGCTATTCTCTCCAAATCCACATTATCCTTAATTAATTTTATTGCCGCGTTAACTTTAACCGTATCCAGCGGCCTTATTTTGACGGTTAAATCGTGAATGCAGGAGGCCACGGCGTAAGTATCGGCTTTGGCCAATAACACCGGAATATTAGCCTTATTCAACGCCTCCATAATTTCCGGGCCGGGGGCAATCCCTCCTGATAAAATTATTCCGCATACTTTCAGCCTTTCCTTATTGTCCTGCCTGCGCGCCAATAACGCGGCCTTAATCATGTCCTTCCTGTCGCCCGGCGTGATAATCAGGCTGTCGTCAACAATATATTTTAAGGCGTCATGGGGCCGCATCGCGCCCACGATTACCCGTGAAATATAATTCTCCAAATAATTCTTGCCGCATAAAAGCTCAAAATTCGTCTCTTCTAAAATCTGCTCTACAGTGGGATAGGAAAGCGCGGGGCAGTAAGGAATAACGCCCAAAACATTGATGCCTTTTCTGGCCAGGCCCCTCCTGACCAGACGGCTGATTTTACCAAACTTCTCCGGCAGGACCTTATTTACAATCACGCCCAATACCTTGACCCCCTGTTTTTCAAAGAACACCTTATTGAGCATTATCTCATCTATCGGCCTGCCGATGCCTCCGGAAGAAATAATAATTACCTTTGAGCCCAATAGCCTGGCCACCATCGCGTTAGAGTGGTCAAATACAGAACCCACTCCGGCATGGCCGGTGCCTTCAATCACGACCAGGTCCTGCCTCTGGGAAACCCGGCGGAAGGAATCCCTGATTTGCCTAGTAATTGACTGTTTGTCCGCGCGGACAATATACTTCTCGGTAAAGCCTTTTTCCACGGCAATCGGGCTCATATCTTTAAGCCCGCACTTTATCCCGCAGACCTCCTCAATAAGCAGGGAATCTTCGTCAATCTTCAGGCCCTCTTCTTCCAGGTAGCGCTGGCCGATGGGCTTGATGAAACCGACGTTCTTGAATTTCTCTTGAAAATTACGGATGAGCCCCAGGGAAACCGTGGTCTTGCCGTCATTCTGCTTGGTAGCCGCGATAAAGACTCTCTTCACCTCGCCCTTCCTTTAGAGGCTTTCTTCTATCCTGCGCTTCAGTTCCACCTTGCTTAAAGCGCCCACTACCTGGTCCGTAATTTTACCGTTCTTAAAAAACAGCAGGGTAGGAATTGACATTATGCCGTATTGGGTAGCGGTTTTCGGGTTTTCGTCCACATTGACCTTGCCAATCTTGACCTTGCCGGCGTACTCCCTGGCCAATTCTTCAATGATGGGCGAAATCATCCTGCAGGGGCCGCACCAGATAGCCCAAAAATCCACCAAGACCGGCAGGCTTGATTCCAAGACTTCTTTTTTAAAATTAGTATCCGTTAAATGCAATAAAGACATCTTAAAAAAGGATTAAATGATGGGGATAGTTTTATAAATTATCACAAATAGGCCGGAAATGCAAGGAGATTTTCACGGAGGGTTAAACTATCTTACGCTCCAGCTCGTTTACTTTTTTCTCCAGCGCTTTTACGCGGGCGAAAAGATTATCCATCTTCATCTGAAAGCTATCCACCGCTTCTTTAAAGAATGGGAAATTATTATAGATTGTCTGCCTGGCGGCGCGGTTCTCAATCCTATGGATAACCAGAATAATCAGCAAGAAGATAACTACGGGAATGAACAGCGGAACGACATTCTGCGGCATATTGACCTCCTTCAATGAGCACGTGACTTACGAACGCGATAGCGTGAGTAAGTCACTGTGCGAATTGAACCCAGCACTAATTTTTATAAAGCCCTATCTCTATCTCATAAGGGTTGATGCCAATGCAACCCCTATGAGCTAACTTTAAGCGTTGTATAAAATTAGTGCTGGCTAAGTTCGTGCATATAAGTTATGTAGCGCTTGCCGCAGAAAGCGGCATACCGAGCTTTCCGATAAGCTCGGGTAACGCGCCCCATAACTTATGCACTCACTTATTGTACTGTTAAATATCCCCTCTTTCAATATATTTAATAACCCAAAAGCTAAGACCCGGTCTTGTCAAGCGTATCAAGACCCGGTCTTGGTTTTAAGTTGTTGGGAGAAATAGCCGCCGGTAAGCGCGTCAAGCATTGCCGTCAGCTCCTTGATTTTCAATTCTTTTTCCAGGCGCCTATTCCTATCCTCAATAGAAAGATTGCCTAATTCCATTTTAAGCCGCAGCCGTTCAAAATATAACCTGGTTACCTCATCCAGGATATCATCGCGCAGCTCCACCATTTGCTTTGAGCGCGCGTCAATGGAAGTCTGATTATCGCTCCAGATTAAATCACCCAGTTCCCAGCTTAAGGTTATATCCCACCCGTAAGTTCTATCGCACGGCCCCTCGTAGGCATACTTGGCGGTCGCGCTGGTATAAATCTCGTAATTAGTACTCTTTGACCTGTCTATGCCAATACTCAACCTGGGAAGGGCTGCCTTCATCCTGCACTCCTTCCTCCAACGTAAAATCTTTTCCGGCCCAACCTCCGCATATTTAATTGCCGCGTTTTGCACCGCGCTAATTTCCGGCTCATCTTGACAATATAACACTGTGGCGTTATTCCCGCAGTCGTCACGAGAAAAAGCGATATTCGCCCTGAATAATCCCTGCTGGCCTGCGGCATACAGGTTGGCCTGCCTGTCCAGGTAAAGCGAATTTATATTCTGCGCGGCCAGGCCTGATGATAACTCAAACCATCTTTGCTGCTGGTATCTGAATATCCCCGCCCCGCTAACCGCATAAAGCACCGACTCATAAGAAACTAATAAAAACCTCGCCTCTCTATCCAGCAAGCCGTAATCAGATAGCGCATCCCATATCCCCGCCCTATCCCAGCTCTGGTAAACCCCCCTGGAAGTAGCCAGATAAATATGATTCAAGTTGCGCCCGTCAATAGCGATATAATTTATATGAAAATGATCTTCTGCCTGCCCGTTCTCTTCTTCTATCTCTGCCTTACCATTTATATCTTTGCCAAAAACCTTCTCCCAGTTTTTCCCGGCATCAGCGCTCCTAAACACGCCGTTTAAGCCGGCGACGTAAATATAATCCGGTTCGCTCAAATTACAGGCAATATTTAATACCTGGTCCTTGCTAAGAATGCCTGATTCTTTATGCCAAGAGCGCCCCCTGTCTTTACTGGTAAATAACCCTGCCATTGTGCCCAGATAAAGGCCGGAGGGCAAAATTGCCAATGCCGTGCATTCGTTTTCAAGGTAATTTTTCCCCTTAAATATCCTCTCCCAGTTTTTCCCCCGGTCCAAGCTCAAATATAAACCGTTTCCGGTTGCGGCATATAAAGAATTTTTATCATCTGGGGCAAACGACAGAAAATTCACCTCCTTATTTAAGCCTCTTGCCGGAAAAATATTCTTCCAGCTCTTCGCGTTATCTTCGCTCTTTAAAATACCCTGCGTTGACCCGGCGTAAATAACCTGAGGGTTATCGCTTTCTACCAACACAGCCCTCAAGCCCAAATTCCCCCTGCCTATGTCCTCCCAGGCCAAATCAGCGCAGGCCAGAGAGGAAAAAACCGACAAAACTACCAGCGTCAAAACTATCGCATAGCTTTTCATTTACCACCTCTCAATGAGCACATAACTTATGGAGTATTAATTTTAATACTCTTCGACATAAGTTATTTGTGCGAATTGATCCCTGCAGTTACGAGTAGATTTCGAAGAAATCTACGAAGTGCTTTACTGCAGGGACAACCTGTGCCCTCACTTCTAATAGACGTATCAGGTGGCTAAATCTAACAGGATTTTTTTAAGAGAGGTGCTAGGCAGGGCTACTTCAGCTGGTTAAGGTCCTTGCTTGAATCTGTGGCGGAAAATGTCTGCTCTAAATAATGCCTTTCTATCAAGGCCAGCAGATTATCCTTAAAATACAAATAATACTGTTCATGGCCAAAAAATACCGGCAGAAAAATTACCGTAAAATCGCTTCTTTTATTTATCTTATAAATCCAGACCTGGCCTGTGTTATCGGCTTTATTTACCGCGACCCTGTCCGGCTTACCCAGCAATAATTCCACTTCTTCGGTGCTGGCGCCGGCACTGACTTTAAACTGCCGCAAATTATTCTTTGCTGATTCACTTAAATCCGGGTGGCTCAAAATATACTGCTCCACTTTTTCCTTAAAGGCGGCCATCTCCTCATCATACCTTTCATTTTCGCGAAAGTCCTTGATTGATATGGCGCTATAACTACCGCCGAACTTACGCTTTATCTTCTCTTCTTTCCTAGTAAAGCTGTATAATTCTTTATAATTGAGGGTGCGCGGTATGGAACAACAACCGGCCATACCGATACAAAATACTGCTAAAACTAACAATAATATCTTTTTCATTTTTTTCCTTTTTAATCTTCCCTGATCATCAGATAATACAGGGCGATGCCCATGATAACAGCGATAGAAACTATCCTTATTACCAAGGGGTCAAAAACGCCGCCGGCTTCGGTTACCGCCCTGGCGACGACTTCCTCTATTTTAGTGGTAGCCAGCAGGATTACCGCTAATATGGCGCAGAAAGAAAATGCTTTCCTGGCCTGCCAGATCTTCAACAGGATAAGAAACAAAAGCAGCAAAAACACCCAAAATAGCGGGTTAAGGTAGGAAAAATTAAAATTTTGCAGGCTGTTCAAGTAAGGCATCAGGGCCTTTTGTAATTCCTGAAGGTACGCATCCATCGCCAATCCTCCGTATAATATGTGTTGTTAAATAGCGGAATAACCAAACACCAAGAAACAATAACCAAACAATGACCAATAACCAAATCCCAATAACCAAACAATAGGTTTATGAAGCGCTTTGTTTGGTGATTGGTTATTGGTCATTGAGATTTGCTTGGTGATTGTACCTTGATTATTGGTTATTTCGTGCTGTGAATAGACTTTCATACTATAGCTTATTTATGGCGGCTAATGTTTATCTAAGCCTAGAATCTTCTCTTTAGCTTCTTGATATTTAGGCGAATTTAAGGAACGATAAATTTCCTGGGCCCGGTGCAAATATTCCCGGGCTTTATTTTTTTGGTTCTTGCGTTTATATAAAAGCCCTAAGTTATAACAGGCATCGGCTAATTCCGGCTGCGCGTCTAACTGCGCGGAAAGGACAAGGGCCTCATTAAAATACTTCTCCGCTTCAAGCCAATTTTCCATTTCCATATATAACTCGCCGAACATATTATAGTCGCTGGCCAGATTAAATTTATTGCCCAGCTGGTTATCCATCTTCAGGCCTTTATTATAAAAATCTATGGCTTTAAAATACTCCTTACGGAAACTGTAAATTTCGCCCATATTAAAATAGTAGTCGCTTAATTCATATTTAAGCCTGAGCTTATCAAACAGATTAAAGCTTTTGTCATAGAATTCCTCCGCGCTGGCAAAATCATCTTTATTGGTAAAAACCAGACCCAGATTAAAATAATCGCAGGCCAAATTATACCTATGCTTATAGGACTCTTGCCTTTCAAGATTAATCTTTGAGCTGCGCGTAAGTAACTCCAAGGCCTTGTCATTGTCGTTCTTATCCATATGCCAGACGGCTAACTTACCTAAGACATCCGCCTCATTCAATTTATCATTATTCTCCCGGGCTAAAGCCAACGCCCGGTTATAGAAATCCAGCGCCTTGGCATAATCTCCCTGCAGGTGATACGCCCAGCCTGTTCCGGTATAGGCCGCGGCCAAATTTTTCTTGTCTTGTTTTTTCTCGCTATAACGCAGGTAATCAAAATAATACTTTAAGGTATTCTTTTTATCCCCCAGCCTCTGGTAGGTATTGGCAAGCAACGGATAGGCCGCCAGAAATAAAGGGTCTTTTTGGATAATGCGGTCCGCCAAAATAATAACCTGCTGATTATTCCCGGTAAGGAATAATTTTTGCGCCTGCAAGGATAACAGGTAAGCGCTGGGATTAGCGGTAGGCAGGCGGATATATAGGTATATAAAAACACAGGCAACCGCCACGGCTAAAGACAGCCAGGCCAGCTGCTTTTTGTAACGCCTGACATTTGGCTTCCATCCGCCTGAGGATGGCTTGGGCCTAATTTTAAACAGGGTAAAACTCGGGTCGCCATAGAGGATATAACTTGCCCAACTAAGAGCGGCGGCCCCTTGTTCCTGGATTAATTTTAAACGGCTGATCCTTAAAGATTCGCCAACAGGCCTGCCGGAAATTAAACAGCCGTAGAATTCCCTGGCGAAAGAAAGGCTGGCCGGATCTTCTATTTTGCGGATTGTGCCGATATAATGCCTGACCCCGGAGAATAGAAACGCCGCCGCCAAACTATAAGCCTGCTGCTGATAATCCGCGCCCAAGGGCTTATCCGTAAATCCTGCCGAATGGCAGGCGTTGGAAAAGATTAAAGTCGGCAAAGATAAGGTCTCGCCCAACGCGCGAATATCCTGGGCAGTAAACTTACCGTCGCTTAAAACCCAACCGCTATTTTCAGGACGGCCTAAATCATATTCGCAGTGGCCGGCAAAATGCACGATATCGTAATCGCGCAAATTCTTTTTTACATAAAGCGTATCTATATAAGTGGACTTAAAATTAATACCGATGTCTTTTCTTTTCTTATCAAACTGATTTTTAATATAAAGGCCTTCCAGGTAAGCGGACTTCAGGTCATTGGTGGGGTTGGCCAAGATCAGCATCCTGGGCGTCCGGGAAAAACTACGATACTGGGCGGAAGTTCTTTGCGCCTTAGTCCTGACCAACCTGCCTAAATTGAACTTCAGCGATAAAAAATCTTTGCCGGTATATAAAAGTTCCCAGGGGATATTAATTAATTCTTCATCTAAAGAAAGGACGAGGTCTGAAATAGGCGCTGCCGCCAGTTTCTCTTTAACTTGCCGCGTAAGTAAATGGTCCCACAGCAACTGGCCGGTCTTTTTTAAACTATCAAATGATTCCGCCTCAAGGGCGCCTGAGCTGGCGGCCCTGTTTAAGGCAGAGATTATCTCCCGGCAGAATTTATTAATTTCGTCAAATGATACGCTTATCTGGCTATAGTGCCGCAAGGTAGAGGCAAGTTCGTCCTGCTGGAAAAGGCTCATTGCCAGCTGGTAATCTTTTTTGAATATTTCTAAAAGCAGGATATTATTATCTGGCATACTAAAAATCTGGCTAAGCTTTTATCTCCAGCAATATTGAGGCAAGCCTTGCCTCCAGCGTGGATATCTCCACGGTATAATTGCCCAATAAGATATGCTCAAAAGTAACTCTTCCGGAATCAGTCAGGTAGGATTCAAGTTCTAGATTATCCTTAATCAGGGTAACTCTTAAATCTTTCAATATTCTCTGGGTGGATTTTTCCTTTACGGCCACGGTTAAGCTAAAGGCCTGGCCGGCCTTATTGTCGATCTTGGCCTCCACCCTAATATCCTGAAAATCTTTTAATATCGTAACCTCGTCTTTAAAATCTTTTATTTGGCGGCTGCGTAAGGCGGGCGCCGGCACTAATTCCTGCCCCAGGAGCACATCGCCGCTGGCCTGCAGTAACTCCAAGGTTTTTCCCTTAGCCCTTAAAAATATCTCTAAAATAGAAGCTTTATCTGGCGCGCCTACCAGGTTCTTTGCATGCGCCAGGGCTGCCTCAGGCACCTGTTTCTCGCTGCTTATTTTCACTTTTAATTGCAGCTCAAGGAGCTCGGCGCAGCTATCGCAAGCGACCAAGTGCGCCTTAATGCGTTCGGCCTCCGGCGCAGGCAATCTATTTTCTAAAAAACAGGCCATAGATTCCTCGTCCGGATGCGCCTCTTGCGGCCTTTTCTGGGCGGCCTTCCATTTACCGTAGGCTGACTGGATTAATTTCTCAAAACTATCTGCCATAGATACTTTCTCCTTAAATGAGCAGATGATTTATGGAGCCCGCCGAAGGCGGCGACATAAATCATAGGCACAAAGTGCCGTCTGCGAATTTAACCCAGCACTAATTTTTATAAAGCCTTATCTCTATCTCATAAGGGATGATGCCAATGCAACCCCTATGAGTTAACTTTAAGCGTTTAATAAAATTAGTGCTGGGTAAGTTCGGACAAATAACTTATGTTCGCTTGCCGCACAAGCGGCACACCGGCTGTTCCGATACGGCCGGGTGCTCGCTCCATAAGTTATGTCCTCACTTCAATAGACGTATAAACATCATAAATCTAACGCAAAACCCTTGCTTTTAAAACATTCCCTTAAGCGCTCCATTAGCCTGGACTTACGCATATCTATCGCCCCGCGGGAAACTCTTAAATGCCCCATTAGATCCTCTAATGCCAACCCCCGGTTTATATGGAGTTCCAGGAAATATTTGTCATCTCTTCCCAGCGCTTCCACGCACTCCGCCAAACGCAGAAGCCTTTCCTTATGGCTCAACACAACCCTGATACCGGCGGATTCATCCGGTAATATTTCCCGCAAGCTCAATTCCGCGCCATCTTCCTCGTCTATAGAAACCGCGGGTTTTAATCTACGAATATAATCAATGGTAAAGTTAACGCTGACCTGCCTTAGCCAGCTGGCAAGGCTGCAGCCATTCCTGCCCTTAAAAGTTCTTAACCTTTTAAAATTATCTTTGACCAGGGCGAGGATAATTTCTTGAAACAGGTCATTGACAGCCTCTTCTGTCGCCGGATAACCTTTTATCTTTAAGACGCTATGAATGTAATTGTAGATAAGGCGGGAATATTTATTGACGAATTCATCCCAGGATTTCTTGTCAGCGGCAACGCACCTCTGGACAAACTCCAAATCATCCATACCGGGTATTATACTACCCGGTTACTTCTGGCGCAAACAAAAATTGGGGCTATTTAAAGAGCGTATTAGAGATAATGAATGAAGCAAAGACAATGGAAACCATGGACATCAGTTTAATCAAGATATTTAAGCTTGGGCCCGAGGTGTCTTTAAAGGGGTCGCCCACGGTATCGCCGACCACGCCGGCTTTGTGGGCATTTGAACCTTTACCGCCGTGATGGCCTTCCTCAATATATTTCTTGGCATTATCCCAGGCCCCGCCGGAATTGGCCATCATCACCGCCAGCACAAAACCAGATACAGTCGCTCCGGTTAAAAGCCCGGCTACGCCGTCAATACCGACTAATATCCCCACCGCGATGGGCGCGATAATCGCGGTCAGAGATGGTAAAATCATCTCTTTTTGCGCGGCAGCGGTGGCAATATTCACGCACTTGGCATAATCGGGTTTTGCGCTGCCTTCCATTATCCCGATTATCTCTTTAAACTGGCGCCTGACTTCCATCACAATTTTACCTGCAGCCCTGCCCACCGCGCGCATAGTCATAGAGCAAAATAAAAAAGGAAGCATGCCGCCTAAGAATAGGCCGACTAATATCTTGGGGTTCATCATACTTAAGTCCAAATGCATAGTCAGTCCGCGCTGCTGGACAATTAAATTAACTTGGTCGCGGTAAGCCGCGATTAAGGCTAAGGCAGTCAAGGCTGCCGAGCCAATGGCAAAACCTTTGCCGGTAGCCGCGGTAGTATTACCTAATGCATCCAGGGCATCCGTCCTCTTTCTTACTTCCGGGGGTAAATGCGACATCTCGGCGTTGCCGCCGGCATTATCCGCCACCGGGCCATAGGCATCAGTGGCCAAGGTAATGCCTAAAGTAGAAAGCATACCCACCGCGGAAATAGCTACGCCATAAAGCCCCATTTCCGGGCTGGTTAAGCCTCCTGCCAAAAAGTAACTTGCCACTATTGCCAGGCACACGATAATCACCGGAAGCGCGGTGGACATCATTCCCACAGCCAGCCCGCCGATAATCACCGTGGCCGGCCCGGTAAGGGACTGGTCGGCAATAAAGCGCGTGGGCTTAAAACTACTGGAGGTATAATATTCTGTGCAAAGCCCAATCAAAACCCCGGCTAAAAGGCCGGCTAATACCGCCCAATAAACGCCGATATGCCCCAAGCCCAAAGACTTCCAGACCAAAAAGAAGGAAATTACCGCCACTAAAAATGAACTCATAAATACGCCCTTACGCAATGCCGCCAGCAAAACGCTCTGCGCGGCTTGTTCTTTACTTCTGACAAAAAATGTTCCTATAATAGAAGAAATGACGCCCACTGCCGCCATGACCATCGGCACAGTGACCCCGGCTGTGCCTAAACCCGCGGCCACGCCTAATGCCGAAGTCGCCACAATGGAACCCACATAAGACTCGTAAAGGTCAGCGCCCATTCCCGCCACATCCCCGACATTATCTCCGACGTTGTCGGCGATAACCGCCGGATTGCGCGGGTCATCCTCGGGGATTCCCGCCTCTACCTTTCCCACTAAATCCGCGCCTACATCCGCGGCTTTAGTAAAAATCCCGCCGCCCACGCGCGCAAAAAGCGCCTGGGAACTGGCGCCCATGCCAAAACAAAGCATAGTGGAAGTAATCGCGGTAATTTTGTCCGTACCGAGAGGCAGCGGATGGCCCATAAAAACCCAATTCAAATGCTGGCCAAGCCACCCAGGCATCCAGGCGGGAACAGTATAGCTTCCGTAATAAAGGTTAAGAAAATAATACCAGATGCTCAAATCTAACAGCCCCAGCCCCACTACCACCAAACCCATAACCGCGCCGCTGGAAAATGCCACGCGCAGCCCCGAATTTAAACTCTTCATTGCCGCGGCGGCAGTGCGGTTGGAAGACTGGGTGGCAATATTCATCCCGATGAAGCCGGACAAGCCGGAAAATAATCCGCCGGTCAAAAAGGCAAAAGGCACAAAGATAACCAGGTATTTCTTCAACGCTAAAACTAAAAGGATGCAAAAGACTACTAAGAAGAACAAAGATACGCCCATATATTGCCGCTTAAGATAGGCCTTGGACCCCACCCTGACTGCCTGGGCAATCTCTTTCATCCGGTCGCTGCCTTGGTCTTTTTTAAGAATAGAAAACGCTAAATATGCCGCGAATATCAGCGCGGCGATGGAACCTACCGGCGCCAGTAACAACAAATCAAAGCCAGCCATTTTTCTACTCCTTGGTTAATTAAGTTTTTTCGGTTTCTCTTCCACAATTGTTGCTTGCACGTCTACCGCGCCGTCGCGCCTGGCGGCGCAGGAAATTATCTTACGCGTCAGAATATAGCTGTTGAGGAGAAAAAGCAAAATCAACGTTGCCTCTATTGCCAGCCAATAGAGCGGCCGGAAAAAAATCCAGCCCAAGAACAGATTGAAAATTATCAATAAAGGCAAAATGCAGCCGCTGCGGCTAAAGAATACAAAGGATTTCATCCTAACGATAAACCTTAAAGCCCGGCAGGCGGTCGGTTTTTAGTCTTTGGAAACGCTCATCATCAACGCTCATCAGCGCCTTAATATAGCGCCAGGGGATAAGGATGTTGGCTTTGACTTTTTCCTTTACCTGTTTATCCTGCGGGATTAAATTGCCTTTTTCGTCCCACCAGATTCCCAGCTCATAAGCGGGGTTTTCTATCCAGATACCTTCGTTGTCAATGCCGGTCACCATCGCCCATACTTCATCCTTGTAAATCTGAAAAAGAGGTAAGTCCGCCCTGATCTCGTCAGAAAATTTAAAAAGCACTAACTTGCCCTGCAGCTCTTCTATGCGCATATCCGCCTCCTGGTAATTTTTTCCATTGTTCATGTAAATTTCTCCCAATGGATTATCTCTTTGGCGCTCCTCTTCTCTGCCGGCCGCAAGTTGTCTGCTGACATAGGGTAACCCAAGGCGATGAGGCTGACCAGTTTAAATGCCGGCGGGACATTCAATAATTCGCTGACCTGGCCGCAATAAGGTTTTTTATCGCCGGCTATCCAACAGGAGCCAATGCCCAGGCCGGTTGCGGCAAGGAGTATATTTTGCGTGGCCGCGCAGCCGTCTTCCAGGTAATACTTGGTGTCGGAACAAAATACGGCAATACCGGCTTTGGCCAAGGCCATAAACCTGCCGTTATCCGCCAGGGCCGCTATTTTCTTTAAAGTTTCCGGTTCGGTAATCACCACAAATTCCCAGGGCTGGACATTTCTGGCAGTCGGCGCGAAACGGGCGGCATCCACCAGTTTTTCCAGGAGCTTCCGGGGTACGGGTTTATCCTGATATTCCCTGATGCTCCTGCGGCTCTTTATTAGCTCTATT
>VGKK01000004.1 GCA_016867095.1 Candidatus Omnitrophota bacterium
TTTGTTATCGCTAAACCGCTAAATTAATTTTGAACCTTTTTCTACACCGCTAAACCGCAAAGTTTTTTCTTTGCGCCTTTGCGGTGTGCGCCACTATCTTATCTCTATTTTTGCGCTTTTGCGGTTCACTTAACCCTGAATGTAATCCTGCCTCGGCTTAAGTCGTAAGGCGACAGCTCCAGCTTCACCTTGTCTCCGGGCAGTATCCTGATAAAATTCATGCGCATCTTTCCGGAAACATGCGCCAATACCACATGCCCGTTTTCCAGCTCCACCCTGAACATCGCGTTGGGCAAAGCCTCAATCACCTTTCCTTCAGTCTCAATCAGTTCTTCCTTAGCCATATTAATTGGTTAAGATTTCCGGGCCGTTCTCGGTTACTGCTATCGTATGCTCAAAATGCGCCGAGGCCAGGCCGTCTGCGGTCACCGCTGTCCAGCCATTATCTAAAATCTTGGATTCCCAAGTTCCCATATTTACCATCGGCTCAATGGCTAAAACCATCCCTTTTTTTAACAAAGGGCCTTGATTGCTCTTGCCGAAATTGGGTATTTCCGGCTCCTCGTGCAAATTTTGCCCTATCCCGTGGCCCACAAACTGCCTGACTACTGAAAATCCGTGGCTTTCTACGTAATTCTGAATGGCATAAGAGATATCAGATAAATGGCTGCCTATGCGCGCCTGTTTTATGCCTTCAGATAAAGCTTTTTTGGTAACTTCCACTAACTTCTTTACCCGCGCCTCAACCCGGCCCACGGCCAAAGTAACGGCCGCGTCGGTAAAATAACCCTGGTAATTTATGCCTAAATCCAGGCTGACGATATTGCCCTCTGCCAAAATCCGTTTATCCGGTATGCCGTGGACAATTTCTTCGTCAATTGAAACGCAGATAGTTGCCGGAAACCCTTTATATCCTTTAAAGGCAGGCAACGCATTCTCCTGGCGCACCAGTTTTTCCGCCAATTCATCAATTTCAATGGTAGAAACGCCCGCGACGGCAAACTGTTGCAAATGCCGCATTACCTTAGCTAAAACCTTGCCTCCGCTTCTTAAAACCTGCAACTCTTCTTCGGACTTTAAAGGAATCACTTTGCCTGGCTCAAGCCTTGGCGGCAAGACGGATAATTTCATTTAAAACCGCGTCCGCGTCTTCATCCGCGTTAAGGCGGTGCAATTGGCGCTTTGCTTCATAATACTGGAGTAAAGCCGAAACCTCTTTGCGATAAACCTCCAAACGGGTCTTTATGGTCGCCTCGTTATCGTCTGTCCTCTGATAAAGCGTGCCGCCGCATTTATCGCACATCATCTCCACCCGGGGCGGCATATTCTTACGGTGGAAATTCGCGCCGCAATTCTTGCAGACCAGGCGGCCGGTTAAACGCTGTATAATCACCGGCTCAGAGGCCTCTAAATAGACGGCGAAATCTATGGCGGCATTTTCCTGTTTTAACATAGCGTCTAATGCCTTGGCTTGAGCTATATTGCGCGGATAACCGTCTAAGATAAAACCTTTTTTGACGTCTTGCGCCTGGATACGCCGCTGGAGCATCTGAGTCACTAAATCATCCGGCACCAGCGCGCCCTTCTCCATATAGCTTTTCGCCTGTTTGCCCAAATCCGTGCCGCCGGAAACATTCTGCCTTAATAAATCGCCGGTGGATATATGCGCCAACTTCAACTTTTGGGCCAGGTTAACCGCCTGCGTGCCTTTTCCCGCGCCCGGAGGGCCCAGCAAGATAATCTTCATTATCTTCTTCCTTTGATGCGGCCGGATTTAATAAATCCCTCATAATGATGCATTAGGAGATGCGATTCAATCTGCTTTACCGTATCCAGCATTACCCCTACTATAATCAGTATCCCTGTGCCGCCGAAAAAAGAGGCCACCAGGTGCGGGATTTTCAGCCAGGCCATAATAAAATCCGGAAATATGGCGATAAAGGTGATAAATAACGCGCCGGCCAGGGTAATTCTGGTCATCACAAACTCCAGGAATTCAGCGGTAGAGCTTCCCGGCCGGATACCGGGAATAAAACCGCCGTATTTTTTCATATTATCCGCCAGGTCAAGCGGGTTAAAAACAATAGCGGTATAAAAATAACAAAAGAAAATTATCATCAACGCGTAAACCACGGTATAAAGCAGGTGGCCTCTGACCAGGCCCTGCGCCCAATTTTGGAATGTGGGGTTAGGAATAAATGAGGCCAGCGTTGCCGGAAATAAAATTATGGATTGGGCAAAGATAATGGCGATAACCCCCGCGGTATCCACCTTTAAGGGTATATAAGTGCTCTGCCCCCCGAAGATTTTCCTTCCTACTATCCTGCGCGCGTATTGCACCGGGATTTTTCTTTGGCCTTGAGTGACTAAGATTACCGCGAAAACTACGCCGACCAGAAATGCCGCCATCACCAGGAGCGTAAAAGGCTGGACCTGCCTGCGGGACGGAGAAAACGGCGAAAGTAAAATAAACAGCTGGTGCATTGCCGCCGGAATGCGGGAAATAATACCCGCGGTAATTACCAGCGATATGCCGTTGCCGATGCCCCTTTCCTGAATCTGCTCGCCTAACCACATAATGAATATCGTGCCCGTAGTTAAAGTCAACACCGTCAATATCCTGAATCCCACGCCCGGGTGCATTACTATCTTTAAGCCTTCGAAACGGGCGGGATTCTCCAGCCACAGGGCAATGAAGAACGACTGGATGATGGCAAGCGCCACAGTGGAGTATCGGGTATATTGATTAATCCTTTCATAACCGGCTTTACCTTCCTTGGCTAACTTTTCCAGGGCAGGTATCACCGCGGTCAAGAGCTGCAGGATAATTGACGCGGATATATAAGGCATAATACCCAGCGCAAAAATAGTCAGCCGCTCCATCGCGCCGCCGGAGAACATATTAATGATGCCAAAGAGCGTGCCGCCCTGGGTTTTAGACAGGCGGCTGAAAAATTCGGTCAGGGCCGCCCCGTCAATGCCCGGGGTAGGCACATAACAGCCGATGCGGTACACCGCCAAAAGCGCTATAGTCACCAGTAAGCGCCTCTTTAAATCCGGGATCCTGAATGAATTGGTTAACGCGCTAAGCATTCACTACCTCTGGTTTTCCGCCGGCAGCCGTGATTTTATCCGCGGCTTTCTTAGAAAACGCGTGCGCCTGAATAGTAACCGGATTCTTTAACTCGCCGTCGCCTAAAATCTTGACTAATTTATTTTTATCTTTAATCAGGCCTTTATTTTCCAGCGCCTCAAGAGTAATATTCGGCTCTTTTATCTTCCGGAGGGCCTCTAAATTTACAATCTGATATTCCTTTTTAAACTTGCTGGTAAAGCCCCGTTTAGGAATTCTACGGATAAGCGGCATCTGGCCGCCTTCGAATCCTAAATAACGGCTCTTACCGGAACGCGAAGTCTGGCCTTTGCTGCCGCGCGAAGAAGTCTTGCCGTGCCCTGAACTTGTGCCGCGGCCGAGTATTCTCCTTTTCTTGTGGCTGCCCAGAGGGCTTTTTAGGTTATGGATGCCCAAGTAACTGGTAAGTGCCGGGGCAGCTTTTTTAACTACTTTTTTCGCCCTGCCGGGGCCGGCCTTTTTAACTGGCGGGCTCTTTTTGCTCTGGGGTATTTTTGCTTTCATTCTTTTGCACCTTTAAATTGTTTAATCCGCCCATCACAGCCTTAATGACATTTACGGGATTATTGGATTTAAGGCATTTGGTTAAGATGTCCTTTATGCCCGCGGCTTCGCAAATCGCCCTTACCGGGCCGGCGGCAATTACGCCGGTGCCTTCGGAGGCGGGTTTTAAAAGGACTTTAGCTGCGCCAAAGTGTCCGATTATCTCATGGGGTATGGTAGAACCCTCCAGGGATACCGTAACCAGTTCTTTTTTGGCTTTAGTCAGGGCCTTGCGGATAGCATCGGCTACCTCATTGGCTTTACCTAAAGCAAAACCTACTTTGCCGCGGGTATCCCCCACCACCACCAACGCGCTAAAGGAAAGTTTCTTGCCGCCCTTGGTGACTTTGGCGACGCGGTTAATGGTAATAATCTTTTCTATCAGTTCCGGCTGGCTCTCTATTTTCATTTCACGCATAATTAACTCCTCGCCTGGCTAAAACTCAAGGCCGCCTTTTCTCAGTGCGTCGGCAAACGCCTTAATCCGGCCGTGATATAAATATCCCGCGCGGTCAAAGACAACGCGGGTAATGCCTTTCTCTTTTGCCTTGGCGGCAAAACTCTCGCCGAATAACTGCGCTGTCTTGACATTGCCGCAAGAGGCGCCGTTCTGCGAAAAAAGCGTCTTATTCTCGGTATCGTCTATAAGCTGGGCGCGCATATTTTTTAAGCTGCGGCCGACCAGCAGGCGCGGCCTGGATTTGTCTCCGCGCACACGCAGGCGTATAGCCGCGTGCCTCTTTGCCCGGGAAAGTTCTCTTTTATTTTTTGTTTTCATTTTAAATGAGCGCATAACTTACGCAAGTCTCGCCGCAAGCTGACGACGTAAGTTATTGTGCGAATTTAACCCCGACGCCAACTTTAGTTGGTGTCGGGATAAGTTCGGCCATACGACTTACGTTCCGTAAGTCGTGGCCTCACTTATTTAGCTGCGGTAGCGGCCTGGGCCTTGCCGACTTTCTTCTTTACATATTCGCCCACAAAACGGATGCCCTTGCCTTTATAAGGCTCCGGCGGGAAAATCATGCGTATCTCTGAGGCGACTTCCCCCACCTTTTCCTTATCCACGCCCCTTATTGCAATCTGAGTAGGCTTGGGCGTTTCTATCTTTATGCCTTCAGGAATAGGGAAATTTACCGGATGAGAAAAACCCAGCTGCATATTTAAGCTATTGCCCTGAACCTGCGCCTTAAATCCCACGCCGATAATCTCCAATTCCTTGCTGTAACCTTCGCTAACCCCCTTAATCATATTAGCGACCAGGGCGCGGGAAAGCCCGTGCAGAATACGGTCCAGCTTGGTATCCACGGCGCGCCTTAAAAAAACCTGGTTATCTTTTACTTCCAAAGTAATGCGGTCGGATAAAATCCGGCTCAGCTTTCCTTTTGGCCCTTCCACAGAAACCTGCCTATCCTTGAATTCTATCTTTACGTCCTTGGGTAAACTAATAGCTTTTTTTCCTATTCTTGACATATTGAATGAGCGCATAACTTACGTCGCGCTTGCCGCAGAAAGCGGCATACCGAGCTTTCCGATAAACTCGGGTGTTGCCGCAGAAAGCGGCATACCGAGCTTTCCGATAAGCTCGGGTAACGCGTTTCCGTAAGTTATTGCGCGAATTTAACCCCGACGCCAACTTTAGTTGGTGTCGGGATAAGTTCGGCCATACGACTTACGTTCCGTAAGTCGTGGCCTCGCTCACCAGATATATGCGATGACCTCGCCGCCCATGCCCTGGGCCTTTGCCTCTTTATTGCTCACTATCCCCTTGGGGGTGGAAATAATAGCCAGTCCCCGGCCCCTTAAAACAGAGGGAATTTTATCACGCTTTACGTAGACGCGCAGGCTGGACCTGGAAACGCGTTTTATATTGCTGATTGCGGGCTTGGCCTGGGTATATTTCAGGTAAACCCTCAATATCCCCTGCTTTTTATCTTCTATCGGCTTAAAATCGTCAATATACTCTTCTTTTTTTAAAATCTCAAATATAGACTTCAGCGTGCCGGAAGCAGGCACATCTACTGTTTCCTTTTTTACCATAATGGCGTTGCGTATTATCGTGAACGCGTCGGCAATTAAATCAGTCCTGGACATTCATGCTCCTTTTAAAGTTTTACCAACTGGCCTTCTTGACGCCGGGGATTAATCCCTGCCAGGCCAATTCCCTAAAGCAGATGCGGCAGAGCCTAAACCTTCTTAAATAACCGCCGCTCCTGCCGCAAAGCGGGCAACGGTTATATTTACGGCTGGAATATTTAGCCGGCCTCTTCCATCTTGCTATCTGTGAATTTTTAGCCATTCGTCGCTTACGCTCCTCATTACACGGATGTACACGGATTTTTTACGGATTTACACGGACAATGCTTTTTATCCGTGTGTATCCGTATCTTTATCCGCGTGTATCCGTGTTAGCAAACGGCATACCGAATAATCTTAATAACTCCCTAGACTGTTCGTGGGACTTGGCGTTTTTAATCACAAAAGCTATGTCCATCCCCTGCACGCGCGTTAACTTATCATATTCTATTTCGGGGAAGATACTCTGGTCGGTAATGCCCAGATTATAATTTCCCGCCTGGTCAAAGGAATCAACAGGCACTCCCCGGAAATCGCGGATACGGGGCAAGGCGATATTAAGCAGCCTGTCCATAAATTCATACATCATTGCCCGCCTTAAAGTAACCTTGCAGCCAACGGGTAAGCCCTGCCTAATTTTAAAATTGGCAATCGCCTTCTTTGCCCTTCTGGTAATGGGCCGCTGGCCGCAAATCAAAGCCAATTCATCCACTGATTTTTCCAGGAGCTTGATATCTGTCAGGGCCTCGCCCACGCCCATATTGACTACTATCTTTTCTAGGCGCGGCACCGCCAGTTTATTCTTCAGGGAAAAGGCCTGCATCATCTGCGGCACAATTTCATTCTTGTATTTGTCTAATAACCTGGGAGATGCCATTTTAGATTACCTCGTTACAGTCTTTGCACACTCTTGATTTTGTCCCGTCGGCTAAAACCTTAAACCCTACCCTGACCCCATGGTCGCAATGCTTGCATAAGACTAAAAGGTTAGGCAGGCTAATCGGCGCTTCAATTGACACCAGGCCTCCGGGCTGGTCCTGGCGGGTCTGGCGCCTGTGCTTTTTGACTAAATTTATACCTTCTACTATCGCCTTATTCCGGTCAGTAAATATCTGCAGGACTTTGCCTTTTTTGCCGACATCCTTGCCTTTTACCACTTCTACCGTATCGTTTTTTCTGATTTTAAACATTAAATCACCTCGGGCGCCAAAGAGATAATCTTAGTGAAATTTTTATCCCGCAATTCCCTGGCTACCGGACCAAAAACACGCGTGCCCCTGGGGTTAAATTGAGTATCAATAAAAACAATGGCATTACGGTCAAACCTTAAGATTGAGCCATCCGGACGCTTGATAGGCGCCCTGGTCCTGACTACCACGGCCTTGGCAACTTCGCCTTTTTTAATCATTGCCTCGGGCACAGACTCTTTGACATTAACGTTAATGATATCCCCTAATTCGGCTTTCAGGCAGTCTTTCTTTCCTAATACGCCGATAAACGACGCCTTTTTTGCGCCGGTATTGTCTGCCACGTCTAATATGGAACGCACCTGAATCATTTTATTCTTCCTTGAGTTCTATCTGCGGTTCTGCGGATTTTTTAATAATCTCCACTATTCTGAAACGTTTTTCCTTGGAGAGCGGCCTGGACTCCCTGATGCGCACCAGGTCCCCGATTTTAGCGGCGTTTTTCTCGTCGTGCGCCTTAAATTTATTGTATTTTTTCAGGATGCGGCTGTATTTGGGGTGCTTGGCCAGGCGCATTACCCTGACCACGCGCGTCTTTTGCATCTTGTCGCCGATAACGATACCGGTAAATTCTTTTTTCTTTCCCATTCGTCGCTTACGCTCCTCATTACACGGATGTACACGGATTTTTTACGGATTTACACGGACAATGCTTTTTATCCGTGCGTATCCGTGCCTTTATCCGTGCGTATCCGTGTCTTTGTGTTTAAAATCGTCCGGATGCGGGCAATATCCCTCTTTAACAATGAAAACATATGCGGCTTTTCTACTCTGCCGCCGTAGCGCTGCTGGTTAAGCTTAAATAGTTCCCCTTTAAGCGTTTTTTCTTTAACCAAAAGCTCTTCTCTTGAAAGGTTGCTTAATTCTTGGATTTTCATATTTCGTTACCTGTGTGTACGGCTGATAAACTTTGTTTTTATGGGCAATTTATAAGCGCACAACCGAAAACACCGACGGGCATATTCCTCCTGGACTCCCCCCAGCTCAAACAAAACCCGGCCCCTTTTTACCACGCATACCCAGTGGTCCAGTTCGCCCTTGCCTTTTCCCATCCGCACTTCTGCCGGTTTCTTGGTGATGGATTTATCCGGAAAAACCCTGATCCAAAGCCTGCCGCCCTTATGTAATTGCCGCGCCAGGATTACGCGCACCGCTTCTATCTGGGTATTTTTCAGCCAGCCGTTGGCAAGCGCCTTTAAACCGAATTCGCCAAAAGCCAAATCGCATCCGGTGGTGGCTACGCCGCGCCGTGTCCCCTTTTGCAGCTTACGATATTTTACCCGCTTAGGCATCATCGCCATAATTTACCTCGCCTTACTTAAAACGTCCTTCTGCTCTCTGGACCTTTTCCCTCTCGGCTTCTTTTCCGCTTTCTTCCTGAAACGTGGGCTTACCCAAAATATCCCCTTTATAAATCCAAGACTTAACTCCAATCAGCCCGTAAGTAGTCAGGGCTTCGGCAAAGCCGTAATCTATATCCGCGCGCAGGGTAGAAAGCGGAATCTTGCCCTGTTTAAATGTTTCCTCCCGGGACATCTCTGCCCCGCCCAGCCTGCCGGAAGAACTGATTTTTATGCCTTTTGCTCCCGAGCTCATAGTTTGCTCTATCGCGCGTTTCATTGCCCGGCGATAGGCTATTCTTCTCTCTAATTGCAAGGCCACATTTTCCGCTACCAGCTGCGCGTCCAAGGCAGGCCTCTTTACTTCCTCTATATCAATAGAAACCTCTCTTTTGACCATGCTGTTTAAATCCTGGCGTAAACGCTCAATATCCGCGCCATGGCGGCCGATGATAATACCTGGCCGGCCGCTTAAAATCCTTACCTTCAGTTGCTCGGTTAGGCGTTCAATGATAATCTTTGAAATAGCGGCCTGCTTAAACTGCTTCTTGATAAATTTCCTGATTTTATAATCTTCCTCAATAAACCGGGGATAATCCTTGGGCTTGGCAAACCACCGACTATGCCAGTTTTTCGTAAAACCTACTCTCTGTACAAATGGATGTACTTTTTGTCCCATATTTTCGTTTTCCCGTTGCCCGTTTTCCCGTTGCCCGTCAATAGAACAACAGGCTAACGGGATAACAGGTTAACGATTTTTTGTGTCTAGTTCTATTTTAATATGCGCTGTCCGTTTTTTAATGGGCGCTGCCCGGCCAAAGGCGGCGGCTTTATACCTCTTCCATGCCGGCCCGACATTGCAAATTATCCTGGAGATATAGAGCTTATCCGGGCTGAACCCCTTTACCTTGGCATTTGCTACCGCCTGCTTTAATATTTTTGCCAAAAATTCCTTCGGCCCCTTATTTAAATTAACCAGTATCGCCTGGGCAGCGACGACATCCTTATTGCGCAGGAGCGCTATGACCTGCCTGACCTTTGTCGGCGAAATCCTTAAAAATTTACTTTCGGCTTTGACTATCATTACGTTTTCTCCGGGGCCTTCTTGGCTTTTACTCCGCCGTGTTTTTTAAATATCCGCGTGGGAGCGAATTCCCCCAGTTTATGGCCTACCATATTCTCGGTAATAAAAACCGGCACGTGTTTTTTACCGTCATAAACCGCGAAGGTTAAACCGACAAAATCAGGCACAACCGTGGAGCGCCTGGACCAGGTCTTTATCGCCTGCCTTAGGCCCGAGCGGCGTATTCTCTCTGCCCGTTGCAATAACCTCTCCTCAACAAAAGGACCTTTTTTTAGTGAACGCGGCATTTATTCCCCCCGATTACTTAAGAACGCTATAATTATAAATGTTAAATTTCAAATCACAAGCACCAAATTACAAACAAATCACAATTACCAAAATTACAATAACCAAAACAGCTGTTTATCCAGTTGTCTTTGAATTTCGGTCATTAGATATTTGGAATTGTTTGTAATTTGGAATTTGCAATTTCCCATGCTATTAATCTTTATTATTTACGTCTCTTTATGATAAACTTGTCCGAATATTTGCCGTGTTTCCTGGTTTTATACCCTTTAGTAGGCATGCCCCAGGGCGATACCGGATTAGGATTTCCCTGTCCGGATTTTCCTTCGCCGCCGCCGTGAGGATGGTCTACGGGGTTCATTGCCAGGCCTCTTACTGTCGGCCTAATGCCCATCCACCTGGTTCTGCCGGCCTTACCTATAGTTATTGCCTCATGCTCAATATTGCCCACCTGGCCTATAGTAGCGCGGCAATCCAGGCTGACTAACCTTACCTCTCCGGAAGGCAGCTTTATATGCGCGAATTCATTTTCCTTGGCCATAATCTGGGCGTAACTGCCGGCGCTCCTGATAATTTGGCCGCCCCGGCCCTTGTTTAATTCTATATTATGGATAAGTGTTCCCTGCGGTATATGCCTTAAGAGCAAACAATTACCCGGTTTTATCTCCGCGTCCTTCTGAATAGAGGAAATAATTTCCGCTCCGACATCCAGGCCTACCGGCGCTATAATGTATCTTTTTTCTTTATTCGGATATTCTATCAGGGCGAGCCTAGCTGAGCGATTAGGGTCGTATTCTATGGCTATTACCTTAGCCGGTGTTTCCCGCAAATCGCGCTTAAAATCTATGATACGCAGCATGCGCTTATGGCCGCCGCCGATATGCCGGGTGGTGATCCGGCCATAGGCATTCCTGCCTCCGGTCTTTTTTAAAGGGGCCAGTAAAGACTTCTCCGGCTTATCCTTGGTAATCTCGGAAAAATCATAACCGGTTATCCAGCGCCGCGAATGTGTGGTCGGTTTATATTTTTTTATCGCCATATTAAATGAGCGCATAACTTACGGAGCACGGAAATTGCGACGTAAGTTATTTGCGCGATTTTAACCCAGCACTAATTTTCAAGCTGTGCTTTGGGTTAATTTTAATTGGTGCTGGGTAAGTTCAGCCAAACAAATTAGCTTCACTTACGTTCGCTAAGCTGTGGCCTCACTTATTTTCTGGCCTTGTTTTAAAGTAACTACCGCCCTTTTAATATCGGGAGTCTTACCCAGCTGGTACCTTACCCTTTTCAATTTTCCGGCAAAGATAAGCGTATTCACATTGCTTACCTTTACCTTATATATCTCTTCTACCGCCCGCCGGATTTGAATTTTATTCGCCCTTTTATCCACCAGGAACAAATATTTTGCCTGCGGCTCATAAAACGTTGCTTTTTCGGTCCTCAATAAAGACTTAATTATATCCTGGGATGTCATCATTTCTTTAATCTCTTGGATAACTCTTCCAGCCCCTTTTTGGTAATAATGAGCTTTCGGTGCGCCAGGACCTCGTAGGCATGCACATCCTTGGCCTGGTTAACGCTTAAATATTCTATGTTATTTAATGCCCGTTTTAAATTACCGTCTATCTTGTCTAATAATAAAAGCGCGGGATGGGCTTTTTTATTGGCCTTGGCGCTGATCTTTAAATTTAAAAGCGCCTTTGCCGCGTCTTTGGTTTTAGGCTGAGCGAGCGTAAAATCATCTACCACCAGCAAGTTATTCTCTTTAACCTTGGCATTGAGGGTAGATTTTAACGCCAGCGTCCGGATTTTCTGCGCCACGTTGTAAGAAAAATCGCGCGGGTGCGGCCCGAAAATTACGCCTCCATGGCGCCATAAGGGCGAACGCGTGGACCCGGCCCTGGCCCGGCCAGTGCCTTTTTGCTTCCAGGGCTTGCGGCCGCCTCCAGAAACCTCGCCCATAGTCTTGGTAGAGGCTAGGCCTTTGCGCTGGTTAGCCCGATAGGCAGCCACAGCTTGATGGATGGCCGCGGTATTTACCGTGCCGTCAAATAACCTGGCATCCAGCTTTACTGTATCCACCTCTTTGCCTTCTATGTTATATATAGGTAAGGATAGGGCTTCCATAATTATTTCTTTTTCTTCGCCTTTTTGATAATCAAATAGGTGTTCCGAACGCCCGGTACCGCGCCCTTAATCAGTAAAATATTCTTTTCAGGGTCGGCTTTTACCACCCTTAAATTTTGCAGCGTGACCTGGCAGGCTCCCATATGGCCGGGTAAATGATGGCCTTTCCAGACCCTGCCCGGGGTGGTGGTTGAACCTATTGAACCAATCCTGCGGTGAGAGGTTGAACCGTGTGTCTTTGGCCCGCCGCTCCAATTCCAGCGCCGCATACCTCCCTGAAAACCGCGGCCCTTGGACATGCCGGTAACATCCACGAAATCCCCGGTTTTAAAGATATCCGCTTTTAGCATTTCACCGACTTTATATTCTTTCGCGGAGTCCCTGCCTACTTCCCTGATTAACTTTACCGGGCTAACGCTGCGTTTTTTAAAATATCCCAAAAGGGGTTTCTTGGCGCGGCTTTCCTTTATCGGGTCAAAGCCTATCTGGATGCTCTTATCCCTGACGGCTAATACCGGACAGGGCCCAGCCTCAATGGCGGTGACGCTAATCATCTTGCCGTCATCGCTAAAGACCTGAGTCATCCCGAGCTTTTTACCAAGTAAACCTATCATATCTTTGTTAGCCTGTTAGCCTGTTAGCCTGTTAGCCTGTTAAAATGATAACGGGTTAACTGGCAACGGGCTAACGAATCACTTAATTTCAACATCCACCCCTGCCGGAAGATTCAATTTCCTCAAGGCGTCAATGGTCTTAGCGGTCGGCTCAATGATATCAATGAGCCGCTTGTGCGTGGATAATTCAAATTGCTCGCGCGACTTTTTATCAATGACCGGGGAACGCAGCACCGTATAAATCTCGCGCTTGGTCGGCAAAGGCAATGGCCCGGACATCCTGGCGCCTGTGCGCCGAAGCGTCTCCACGATTTCTATCACCGCCTGGTCTAACAGGCGGTGATCGTAGGCTTTTAGTTTTATGCGTATCTTTTGCGTGTCCATCTAAGTTTAAGCAATTATCTCCGTAACTACTCCTGCGCCTACCGTATGGCCGCCTTCACGAATAGCAAAACGCGATTCCTTTTCCATAGCAATAGGCGTAATCAATTCCACTTCCAGGCTGACATTATCCCCGGGCATAACCATTTCCGCGCCCTCAGGAAGTTTGACCGAACCGGTAACATCGGTGGTGCGGAAATAGAATTGCGGCCTGTAGCCGGCAAAAAACGGCGTATGCCTTCCGCCTTCTTCCTTGGTCAGGATGTAAATCTGGGCTTTGAATTTAGTATGCGGAGTAATGGATTTGGGCGCGGCGATAACCATACCTCTTTCTATGGTATCCTTATCCACACCTCTTAAAAGCAAACCCACATTATCACCGGCCTGGCCTTCATCAAGAATCTTACGGAACATTTCAATTCCCGTAACTACCGTCTTTTTGACTTCCGGCCTTAAGCCCACCAGCTCTACCTCGTCATTAAGTTTTACTTTTCCGCGTTCAATCCTTCCGGTGCCTACTGTGCCGCGGCCTTCAATGCTAAAAACGTCTTCTACCGCCATCAATAGGGGCTTATCCAAATCCCTCACCGGGATGGGAATAAACTCATCCGCAGCTTTCATTAAATCCAAAATCGGTTTAACATCAGGGCTGTTGCTGTCTCCGGCTGCCTGTATGGCCTTTAAAGCGCTGCCCCTGATAATCGGGGTCTTGTCTCCCGGAAAACCGTATTTAGTCAGGAGCTCCCTTACTTCCATTTCCACCAGGTCAATCAATTCCTTATCCTGCACCACGTCAATCTTATTGATAAACACTACGATTGCCGGAACGTTTACTTGCCTGGCCAAAAGAATATGCTCGCGGGTCTGGGGCATCGGGCCGTCAGCCGCGGATACCACCAGTATCGCGCCGTCCATCTGCGCGGCGCCGGTAATCATATTCTTGATATAATCGGCGTGCCCCGGGCAATCAATATGCGCGTAGTGACGGTTATCCGTTTCGTATTCAACGTGGGCCACGGAGATAGTTAAAATCTTGGAAGCGTCCCTTACCGCCCCGCCCTTGGCTATATCCGCATATTCCCTGACCTGGGCCTTGCCTAACTTGGCCAATACGTGCGTAATCGCGGAAGTCAAAAGTGTTTTACCATGGTCAATATGGCCGATGGTCCCGATATTTACGTGCGGTTTTGACCTGACAAATTTCTCTTTAGCCATTTTAATACACCTCCTATTTCTAGTTTGCCTGTTTACCGGTTTGCCTGTCTGCCTGTTTAACTGGCTAACTGGCTAACTGGCTAACCGGCTAACTAAATTAAAACCTCGCTGTTGCCGTACCTGTCATAACCTTATCCGCTATATGTGAAGGCACCTCAGCATAAAATGAGGGCTCCATTGTATAGGATGCACGGCCTTGTGTCAACGAACGCAATGCCGTGGCATAGTTAAAAATTTCCGCTAACGGTACATACGCCTTGATGATGCGCACATTCAGGCGCGTGGCTATGGAAACTATCTTTGCCCGGCGGGCGTTTAAATCCCCGATTACCTGGCCCATATATTCCTCCGGGACAATTACTTCCATATCCATAATCGGCTCCAATAAAATGGAATTCGCCTTTTTCAGCCCGTCGTTAAAGGCAATCGCGCCGGCCATCTTAAAGGCCATTTCCGAAGAATCCACTTCGTGGAACGAGCCGTCAACAAGGGTGACTTTTACATCGGTAACCGGATAACCGGCCAGGCACCCGCTCTTTGAGGCGCCCATAATCCCCTGTTTTACCGAAGGTATAAATTCGCGCGGAATAGCGCCGCTTTTTATCTTATCGTCAAAAGTAACGCCGGCACCCGGCATTTCCTGAGGCTCCATTTCAATTACGGCATGGCCGTATTGGCCGCGGCCGCCGCTCTGCTGTATAAATTTACCCGTTGAAACCACCTTCCTGGTAATCGTCTCGCGGTAGGCCACCTGCGGCGCGCCCACCTGGGCCGCGACATTAAATTCCCGCATCATCCGGTCAATAATTATCTCAAGGTGCAACTGCCCCATCCCGGCGATAATCGTCTGGCCGGTCTCGTTATTATAGGTCACGCGAAAAGAGGGATCTTCCTCTTCCAGTTTATGTAAGGCCAGGCCCAATTTTTCCTGGTCCTGCTTGGTCTTGGGTTCTATTGCCTGTTGAATTACCGGCTCGGGAAAACGCATTGCCTCAATTAAAATCGGATTAGATTCATTGCAAAGCGTATCGCCGGTCTTGGTATCTTTTAAACCCACTGCCGCGGCGATTTCTCCCGCCGATATCTCTTCAATGATATCCTGGCGGTTGGCGTGCATCTGGACCAGCTTAGTTACCCGCTCATCCTGCCTTTTAGTGGAATTATAAACGTGCTGGCCCGATTTTAAGGTGCCGGAATAAACTCTAATATAATTAAGCTTACCTACATAAGAGTCGGTGGTCACCTTAAAACATAAAGCGCAGAAGGGCGCCTTATCCGCGGTAACAATCTCCTCGTGCTCGCCGGTATCGGGATTTGTCCCTTTTATCGCCGGCACATCCAGCGGCGAAGGCAAGTAATCGCAAACCGCGTCAACTAAAGTCTGGATGCCTTTATTGCGCAGTGACGAACCGCAGAGGACAGGAACGAATTTATTCGCTATGGTCGCGCGCCGGATCGCTTCTTTAAGGCGGCCTGCGCTAATCTCTTTACCGTGCACAAACATATCCATAATCACGTCGTCCACCTCTGCCAGCCTCTCCAGCAGGATATTATGGTATTTCTCCGCTTCTTCTTTCAGCTCCGCGGGAATATCTTCTACTACAAATTCCTTGCCTAAATCATCCGTGTACCTGATAACTTTTCTCTCCACTAGGTCAACCGCGCCTTTTAAATTTTCCTCTCTGCCCAAAGGCAGTTGGATTGCCGCGGCATTAGCCGCTAATTTTTTATGCATCTGCGCGACCACCTCAAAAAAATCGCTGCCCACCCGGTCCAATTTATTCACAAAGGCGATCCTGGGCACCTGATAGCGGTCAGCCTGGCGCCAGACGGTTTCTGACTGCGGTTCAACTCCGCCCACTCCGCAAAAAACAACTACCGCGCCGTCCAATATCCGCAGCGAACGCTCTACCTCTACGGTAAAATCTACGTGGCCGGGAGTATCAATAATATTAATGCGCAGGTCGCGCCAATAGCAGGTAGTACAGGCGGCAGTAATAGTAATGCCTCTTTCCTGCTCCTGAACCATCCAGTCCATCGTCGCCGTGCCCTCGTCCACTTCGCCGATTTTATAGGTCCTACCAGTATAAAAAAGTATACGCTCGGTAGTTGTGGTCTTACCGGCATCTATATGCGCGATAATACCGATATTCCTTAATTTATCTAAAGGTATCTTTTTCATCATATGCTTTAATCTCCCGACTCATAAGATATATCAAAATTCTCTTACGACAATTTTGATATATTCGTCGGGATAAGTTCGGACAAACGACTTACGTTCATTTCATTCCGTAAGTCGTGTCCTCACTTACCACCTAAAGTGCGCGAACGCCTTATTTGCCTCCGCCATCTTATGCGTTTCGTCTCTTTTCTTAATGGCCGAGCCTTCCGCCTTATAGGCAGCGAGTATTTCTTCGGCAAGCTTCTCTTCCATGGTCTTGCCTTTTTTGCCTTTGGCGAAATCCCTGATCCAGCGCAGCGCGATGGAAGTGCCGCGCTCCTGCCTGACTTCTATCGGCACCTGATAAGTCGCCCCGCCTACGCGCCGGGGTTTTACCTCCAGCCTTGGCCGGGCATTATCTATCGCCTTATTGAAAACCTTCAACACATCCGGCTCGTTCAGCTGTTTCTTTATGATTTCAAATGCGCCGTAAACAATCTTCTCGGCAACTGCCTTCTTGCCTTCCAGCATCAGCATATTAATAAACTTACCCAGTACCTTGCTGTGAAACTTCGGGTCAGCTAAAACTTCTCTTTCCTGCGCTTTTCTTCTTCTCATAAATGAGCAGACAATTTACGGAGTGTAACGACGTAAATTGTAGCTGCCTCGTTAATTGTTTCCAGCGTCTGCGAATTTATCCCGAAGTCTACGCAGAAGATTTCGTAAGAAATCTTCAAGTGTTCAGGCGAGGGATACATGTTATTTGGGTCGCTTCGCCCCGTACTTGGAGCGCGACTTCTTACGCTGGTTCACTCCCGCGGCATCCAGGGTGCCCCTGACAATATGATACCTGACGCCAGGCAAATCCTTTACCCTGCCGCCCCTGACTAAAACTATAGAATGCTCCTGCAAATTGTGTCCTTCGCCGGGTATATACGAAGTAACTTCTATGCCGGTAGTTAGCCTTACCCTGGCAATCTTTCTTAAGGCCGAGTTGGGCTTCTTCGGGGTCATAGTGCGCACCTGAAGACAGACGCCCCTTCTCTGCGGACAGGCCTTTAAAGCCGGTGATTTAGTTTTCTTTCTCTTTGATATCCTGCCCCACCTGATCAGTTGTCCTATAGTCGGCATAATTTGTTAGCCGGTTAGCCGGTTAGCCGGTTAGCCGGTTAAACTGGCACACCGGCTTACCCACTCACCCGCTAACTACTCTACTCCTTTGGTTGCTGGTATTTTTACTATTTCTATCTCGCGGTGGCTGCGAAAACCTGTTCCCGCCGGAATCAAGTGGCCCACAATCACGTTCTCTTTCAGGCCGCATAATTCGTCTGTTTTACCCGAGGCCGCGGCGTCGGTCAAAACGCGCGTAGTCTCCTGAAAGCTGGCCGCGGAAATAAAACTTTCCGTGGTCAGCGACGCCTTGGTAATCCCTAAAAGCAGAGGCGTAGCCTGCGCGGGCTTGCCGCCCTTTTTATTAATCCGGGTATTTTCTTTCTGGAACCTCCATTTATCCACCTGCTGCATCGCCAAAAATTCCGTATCGCCGGGGTCCTCAATCTTTACCTTCTTTAACATCTGCCGGATAATTAACTCAATATGCTTATCGTTAATGCGCACGCCCTGGAGCCGGTAAACTTCCTGAACTTCATTCACCAGGTATTCCTGCAGCGCCTTATCCCCGCAGACCCTTAAGATATCCTGTAAGACTACCGGACCGTCAGTCAACTGCTGCCCGGCAATTACTCGGTCGCCTTTATACACATTGGGGTGCTTGCCGTGCGGGATAATATATTCCCGCTGCATGCCCGTGGAAGACTTGACGATAATCACGCGCTGGCCTTTTTTGGTCTCGCCGAATTCTATAAACCCGTCTATTTCGCTGATAATCGCCGGGTCTTTGGGGCGCCTGGCCTCAAACAATTCCGCCACGCGCGGCAGGCCGCCGGTGATATCCCTGGTCTTTACTACCAGGCGCGGGATTTTGGCCAAAAGCTCGCCTGCCTCCACCTTTTCCCCGTCCTTTACCAGTATATGCGAGCCTATGGGTATGGGATAAATACCCGATACTTCTTCCTTTTCATCAAGAATAACAATCTGCGGATGGTATTCCTGCTTATGTTCCACTACTACGCGCTCGGTCAGCTTAGTCACCGGATTCAATTCTTCCCTGACTGTGATATCCTCCCGCAGGTCTTCATATTTTACCCGCCCGTTGACTTCGGTTAGAATAGGTAAGGTATAAGGGTCCCATTGCGCAAAGAGCACGCCCTTGGGCAGTTCTCCGCCATCTTTTATGCTCAGGACAGTGCCCTGCGGCAAGGTATAACGCTCTAATTCCCTTCCCTGCTTATCATTTATGCTGATGGAGCCGTTCCTGTTTAAAACAATAGAACCTTTGTTCTTTTCGGCGACCCTCAGGTTATGGTATTTGACGATTCCCTTGTTCTTAGACTTTATAAAAGACTGCTCTACGACCCTGGAAGCGGTGCCGCCGATATGGAACGTCCTCATAGTCAACTGCGTGCCGGGCTCGCCGATGCTCTGGGCGGCAATTACCCCTACTGCCTCGCCTAACTCCACCAACCTGCCGCTGGCCAGGTTCCTGCCGTAACATTTAGTACAAACCCCTATGGGCGATTCGCAGGTCAGGACGCTGCGGATACGGATTTTTTCTATGCCTAATTTCTCAATCATATCGGCCTTTTCTTCGGTGATTTCCGCGCCCTGCTCTACTATGGCCTCGTCGGTAATAATGTCCACGACGTTATCCAGCGCGACCCTGCCGACAATCCGGTCCTTAAGGCTGACCACCACTTCATCGCCTTCAATAATCGCGGAAACCGTAATCCCGTTCAGCGTGCCACAATCGCCTTCGCTCACGATTACTTCCTGGGCCACATCCACCAGCCTGCGCGTAAGATAGCCGGCATCCGCGGTCTTTAAGGCGGTATCCGCCAGGCCCTTGCGCGCGCCGTGAGTGGAGATAAAATACTCCAAAACGGTTAAGCCTTCGCGGAAATTCGCGGTAATCGGTGATTCAATAATTTCACCCGAGGGCTTGGCCATCAATCCGCGCATGCCCGCCAGCTGCCGGATTTGCAGCCGCGAACCTCTTGCCCCTGAATTAGCCATCATAAATATGGGGTTAAAAGGCTCCATCTGTTTAAATAGCTCATCGGAGATTTTATCGGTAGTGTGGGTCCAGATATCAATAATCTTGCTTTTGCGCTCCGAATCGGTGATAATACCTTTATGATACTGCTCTTCCACGCGCGCGACTTCTCCCCTGACCTCTTTTAAAATATCATCTTTTGCCTTAGGGATTTGCAAGTCATTAATACCGATAGAAATGCCCCCCATGGTAGCCGAATCAAACCCCAGCCTTTTAATATCGTCAAGTAACTGGATAGTCCGGTCATGGCCGAAACGCTTATAACATTCAGTCACTACCTCGCCCACGTTAGACTTATTTAACTCCTTATTGACGAAACCGAATTCCTTAGGCAGAAGCTGGTTAAAAATTACCCTGCCCACGGTGGTTGCGAGCATCTGTTTTCCCGCGATGTTTTTCTTCTCGTCTAAATCGAATAAATTATCTATCCTTAATTTTATCTGGGCGTGTAAATCTATGGCCTTATCTTCATAGGCAACGAGCACTTCATCGGCATTGCCAAACATGGTATTTTCCCCTTTTGACTGGGGTTTTTCCTTGGAAAGATAAGACAGGCCCAAAACAATATCCTGCGTGGGGGTAACAATAGGCCTGCCGTCCGCGGGAGAAAAAATATTATTTTTGGAAAGAATCAGGATTTTTGCCTCAAGCTGAGATTCCAGGGATAAAGGCACATGCACGGCCATCTGGTCGCCGTCAAAATCAGCGTTAAAGGCAGTGCAGACTAAGGGGTGGATTTTAATGGATTTTCCTTCAATTAAAAGCGGCTGGAAGGCCTGAATACCCAGGCGGTGTAAGGTAGGTGCGCGGTTTAAAAGCACCGGGTGGTCTTTGATTACTTCATCCAGGATATCCCAGACTTCAATCTTTCCGCGCTCAACCATTCTGCGCGCGCCCTTAATGGTGTGCACAAAGCCTTTTTCCCGCAGTTTCTTGATAATAAACGGCTCAAATAACTCCAGGGCCATCTGCTTGGGCAAGCCGCATTCATGCAGTTTTAAATCCGGGCCTACCACAATTACCGAGCGGCCGGAATAATCCACGCGCTTACCTAAAAGATTCTGGCGGAAACGGCCCTGCTTGCCCTTAAGCATATCGGAAAGCGACTTTAACGGCCGGTTATTCGCGCCCATCACTGCGCGGCCGTGACGTCCGTTATCCAAAAGCGCGTCCACCGCTTCCTGGAGCATGCGTTTTTCATTACGGATAATTATCTCCGGAGCGTTTAACTCAATAAGCTTCTTCAGGCGGTTGTTGCGGTTAATCAAGCGGCGATATAAATCATTTAGGTCAGAGGTGGCAAATCTGCCGCCGTCCAAAGGCACCAGCGGCCTCAAATCCGGCGGGATAACCGGCAAAACTTCCATAATCATCCACTCGGGCTTATTCACCGACTTCTTAAAATCTTCCACAATTTTGAGGGTCTTCAAAGTCTTACGGTTCCCCAATATCTCTTTGGATTTTTCCAAATCGCGGTGTAATTTACGGCCGTAGGTATCCAGGTCTAATTCCCTTAATAAATCCCGCACCGCTTCAGCGCCGATTTTGGCCTTAAAATTCGTGCTGTATTTAGCCAGCGCCTCCTGGTATTCTTCTTCGCTTAAAAGCTGCTTCTTCTTTAAGGGCGTATTGCCCGGATCAATTACCACGTATTCTTCGTAATAAATTATTTTTTCCAGGTCCCTGAGACTGATATCTAATAAGGCGGCCATCCTGCTGGGCACAGCCTTAAAGAACCAGATATGCGTAACCGGGGTGGCTAATTCAATATGCCCCATGCGCTCCCTTCTTACGCTGGAGCGGTCTATGGTTACCCCGCAGCGGTCGCAGGTAATGCCTTTAAACTTGATACCCTTATATTTGCCGCAATTGCATTCCCAGTCGCGCACCGGCCCGAAAATCTTCTCGCAGAATAAACCGTCCTTTTCCGGCTTCAAGGTGCGGTAATTTATAGTCTCCGCCTTCTTTACCTCGCCCTTGGACCAGGACCGGATTACCTGCCCTGAAGCAATCCTTATGGAAATACTGTCAAATAAAACGTGTTCTTCCATTCGTCGCTTACGCTCCTCATTGCACGGATATACACGGATAAAAGAACGGATAAGCACGGATAAAAGCTTTGTCCGTGTGAATCCGTGTTTTTATCCGCGAGAATCCGTGTTACTTGGCCTTTTCTGTCCGCACATCCAGACCCAAACCCTGTAATTCCTTGATTAACACATTAAACGACTCCGGCGTGCCGTGGGCCAGGCGCTGTTCGCCCTTGACGATAGCCTCATAAATTTTGGTCCTGCCGGAAACATCGTCGCTTTTTACCGTCAGCATCTCCTGCAAGGTAAATGCCGCGCCGTATGCCTCTAAAGCCCAAACTTCCATTTCGCCCAATCTCTGGCCGCCGAATTGCGCCTTGCCGCCTAAAGGCTGCTGGGTCACTAAAGAATAAGGGCCGATAGAGCGGGCGTGGATTTTATCGTCAACCAGGTGCACCAGTTTCATCATATAGATATATCCCACGGTAATCTTCTGGTCAAAAGACTGGCCGTTATAGCCGTCGTAAAGGTTAATCTTGCCGTCTTCGGGTAACTCCGCTTTCTTGAGCATCTCCTTAATCTCATCTTCTGTGGCGCCGTCAAAAACCGGGCAACTTACCTGCATCCCTAAAACCTTGGCTGCCCAGCCTAAATGGGTCTCTAAAATCTGGCCCACATTCATACGCGAAGGAACACCCAGGGGATTAAGCACAACTTCAATAGGCGTGCCGTCCGGCAGATAAGGCATATCTTCTTCCGGCACTATCCGCGCCACCACCCCTTTATTGCCGTGCCTGCCGGCTAATTTATCGCCTTCGGCTAACTTACGTTTTATGGCCACGTAAACCACCGCTCTCTTTAAGACGCCGGCGGGCAATTCATCCCCGCGCTTTACCTTGTCAATTTCCTGCTCCTGTTCCGCTAATAATTCCTGTATCTGCTCGTCAAAGGAATCCGCCAGAATCTTGGCTTCTTCATTATCGCTGTAATCCGTTTTTTCTACGCGGGATTTATCCACGCCTAACAACTGGCTCAAGCGGCTGATTTTTTCCGTCTGCACAAACTCTATCTCCTGCTTGTAGTAAGCCTTCAACTCCTTAACCCTGGCCAGCTCCTTGGTCTTTTCCTCTTTGGACTTTCTGCCGCGGTCTTTGCGCTGGAATACGTGCACATCCACCACCATGCCTTCTACGCCCGGAGGCACAGTCAGGGAAGTGTCCCGCACATCCGAGGCCTTTTCCCCAAAGATTGCCCGCAATAACCGCTCCTCGGGGGAAAGCTCGGATTCGGTTTTCGGAGTGACCTTGCCGACCAGGATATCTCCCGGCCCGACTTCGGCGCCGACGCGGACTACCCCGGTCTCGTCTAAATTCTTCAAGGCCTCCTCGCTGACGTTGGGAATATCGCGCGTAACCTCTTCGTTTCCCAGGCGCGTCTCAGTAGCCTCAATCTCAAACTCTTCCACATGTATAGAGGTAAAGAGGTCTTCTCGGACTATCTTTTC
>VGKK01000005.1 GCA_016867095.1 Candidatus Omnitrophota bacterium
CAAAGAACTGAAGAATAAACCAATACCTAAGATAAGGCATAGAAATAAAGAAACGGCTCTTTTAACTGCAAATTACTGACATTTTTAATTTGCAATAAACCTGACATTTTTAACTTGCGTTCACATTGGCGGCTGATAAGGCTTGACAGAAAAGGCTATTTATGATAAGCTGCAAGATAATTATAATAAAATTTTTAGGAAAGGAGGTGGCAGGACAAAAATAAGAAGTCGAATGATTGATTGAAAATTTAAAGGAGGAAAAAAATGAAGCGAGGTTTTACTTTATTGGAATTAATCGTAGTGCTGATTATCGTGGGAGTTTTAGCCGCGTTAGGTTTTACCCAATACACCCGGACTATAGAGAAGATGCGCGGCGCTGAAGCCCGGGCGATTTTAGGAGATATCCGTAAGTTGGCAGTTGCTTTCCGTATGGAATATGGAAGCTTGACTCCGCCTCCAATGGTTCATCCTACCCCTTTTGGCGCCGTAGATGCCCATATCGGTATTCTCGCTGATGAAATTCCTGCTGGCTGTGCTCAGACTTCGCATTTCTTTTCCTATGCCGTTGCCCTGGGCGCTCCCGGCGTCGGCGCTCCTGCTGCAAGTGGTGTGACCATCACTGCTCTACGTTGCGCTGCAGGTACTGGTAAGAACCCCGGCGGTGTAGCCACAGCCGCCCAAACGCTGATACTGCAAACCAATTTGATAACCGGCCAGGATCAATGGGGCGGTACCGGTCCTTGGGATTAGTAATGGGTAAGAGGGGCTTTACCCTTTTGGAGTTATTGATAGTATCGGTTATCATCGGGGTGTTGTCTATTTTTGCCGTAACCCATTACATCAGTACCCGGGAGCATGCGTTAGGCAAAGAGGCGGTGGCTAATTTAAGGCTTATTGCCGCCGCCGAGAGAATCTGGCGGATGGAAAACGGCGGACAGAATTTTGTGGCCTGCCAGTGCACCATTGCCAATCCTTGCAATAATGCCAATGGCTGTAACACTTTATTGAGGTTAAGCCTGGATAACCGGAATTGGGAATACTGGGTGGATGCTTTACCGGGCCCTGCTTTTGTGGCCTGGGCAACAAGAAACGGCGCAGGCGGCCTGTTAAACTGCGAATATCAGTTCGCTAATGTTAACGTTAACCCTATTCCTAATGATGATTGTAGGTAGCAATAGCAATACTAAAACTAGGGGGACATCTTCTTAAGGTGTCCCCCTAGTTTTTAAAATGAATAAAAGAGCGATAACCTTAATTGAAATACTGGTTTCTGCCGTTATACTGGCGTTATTGATGACGGCCCTGGTGAATTTATTTGTCGCCGGCAAAAGGTATATCGTGCATACCCGTTCGCGGATGACCGGCGGAGAGCTGGGGAAATTATTTTTGGATGATTTTCAGATGCTGGTAAACGAAAGAACCTGGAATATAAATTTTCTGGGTACGGGAGCCCGTCCAAACCAAATAATAGATCTAGAGAGACGGTATACAGGCGTTTATACCATTAATAATAACCAACCCATTGCCAATATAAACAGGGTAAGCGTTGTTGTTCGTTGGGATGAGCCTGCGCCATAACTTATGAGCCAAAAAATCCGCTCCGTAACCCTCCTTGAGTTATTAGTCGGCTTAGCCTTGCTTTCCATTATTATTTTAATTGTTTCCAGCTTTGATTTATATACCAATCAGCAGGTAATCGGCTCAGAGCGCCGGGCAATGCTGCAAAATGAGGTATCCTATATATTGGACCATATGGCCAGAGAAATCAACAGGGCAATCGGCAATGAGAGCGTTAATGGAGCAAATTCAGTAGTAAATCCGGATAATATCGGCGCTAACCAGGCAATACGGATTTATATAGATGCCAATGGAAACGGCCGAAGAGAAGTCGCGGCAGGAACCGATTTTTGGATTGCTTATCGCTTTACAGATAATGCCGGTCCTCCAGTTAATAGATTTCAGATTCGGTTTTGCCCGCGATGCACTACCCCTGCCTGCGCAGCCTGCGCTGCTCCCAATGCCTGGGGAACCGCGGCTAATATTCTCAGCCGCCGGATAGAGGATTTAAATATCGCTGGCGTCACCGACGGTGATGTTTTAGTTAATAATTCCATAGACATAACGCTTACTGCCTGCTGGGATCCTAGCCAGGCCCTGGGTTTTGGCGCCTGCGGGACCCCGGCCAATCCGCAGGTCAATATGCGCGCCACCATGTTTATGCCCTCTGTCTCCACCAATTAACCCACAAGGACATCTTTGCATCTAATCGTAATGGTGTCTCCCTCTTTTATTATTCATTTGTCAGAAAACAAAAGTTGTGTTAAATTATAGTAGGGGCGATAGTTCAGTTGGGAGAACGCTACATTCGCATTGTAGAGGTCGCGGGTTCAAATCCCGCTCGCTCCACCATTTTTTCGCCAAAGGCGAAAAAATAGAGCAATTGAACAATAGAGAATAGAACAATAGATATTTGTTCAATTGCGGTCTATTTTCAATTGTTCTATTGTCTAAGCATCAATGAAAAATGCGTTGAAATTATTTTTTAGCCTCATTTTTTTTGTCACCCTTATCGCCGCCTGTTTTTATCTGCCCGGCCTCACTGCTCAGGATGCCGCAAAAGAAGCGTTATTTTACAGAAAGCTGGATAAGCTGATGGTGCGGTGCCAGCTTTGTCCCCGCAGCTGTATTATTGCCGGCGGCAAAAGGGGCTTTTGCGGGATAAGGGAAAATCGCGGCGGCAGATTATATACCCTGTCCTATGCCAAAGTTGTGGCTGTGCATACCGATCCCATTGAAAAGAAGCCATTATTCCATTTTTTGCCTTCTACGCTGGCATTTTCCATCGCTACCGCGGGTTGTAACTTAAGGTGCAAATTCTGCCAGAACTGGGAGATATCGCAAAGCCTGCCGGAAGAAGTGCAATATTCCTATATTGAGCCCGAGGATTTAGTCAGACAGGCTAAAGGCTCAGGTTCGCCTACCATTGCCTACACTTATAGCGAGCCCACCGTATTTTACGAATATATGCTGGAGGCCGCGAAGCTCGCCAAGCGCCAGGGCATAAGAAACATTATGCACTCCAACGGCTATATAAACCAGGAGCCCTTAAAAGAACTTGCCAAATATCTTGATGCCGCCAATATTGATTTAAAAGGTTTCAGCGATGACTATTACGCTAAAATGGCCGAAGCTACTTTAGGGCCGGTGTTGAGGAGCTTAAAAATCTTAAAAGAAGAGGGCGTGCATTTAGAAATTACCAATTTAGTTTTACCGGGTTTTAATGATAACCAGGATGCCCTTACGAAGATGTGCTTATGGATAAAAGAGAACCTGGGGCCGGATACGCCGGTGCATTTTTCCCGCTTTTTTCCGATGTATAAACTGGCCAGCCTTAATCCCACTCCGGTGGAAACGCTGGAGAAGGCAAGGGAAATTGCCTTAGATTGCGGCTTAAAGTATGTCTATATTGGTAACCTGGCCGGCCATCCGGCGGAAAATACCTATTGCCCGAAATGCAAAGAGCTCTTGATTGAGCGCCGGGGATATTTTGTTACGCGAAATAATATTAAAGACGGCAAGTGCAAGTTCTGCGGAGAAAGTATTAATGGCGTATGGAGATGAAGGAAAAATTCCAAATTCCAAATCACAAATTACAAACAATATCAAATATCAAATGACCAAAATTACAAACTTTTGTTTGGTCATTGTGATTTTGGTATTGTTTATTGTTTGTGATTTGTGTATTGTTATTTGTGATTTAAATTTTGTTTATGCCGATGACGTAAAGCAGCCTAATGTGGCCGGTCAATTCTATCCGGATGACCCTGTTGAATTATCCCTGATGATAGACAATTTTCTTAAAACAGCCAATCCCGAGCCGGTAAAGGGCGACGTCTTTAGTTTGATTTCGCCGCACGCGGGCTATGGTTATTCCGGGCAGGTGGCCGCGTATGGCTATAAACTCATCAAGGATAAACCCTATAAAACAGTAATAGTGATTGGGGCAAGCCATCAATATGCGTTTAGCGGCGTTTCGGTTTATCCCGAAGGGGCCTTTCGTACCCCTTTAGGGGACGTGGAAATAGATAAGGAATTTACCGGGAAATTGCTCAATAAAGACAGCGATATTTTATTTGACTCTGCCGCTTTCCAGAAAGAACATTCGGTAGAAGTGCAGTTGCCCTTTCTGCAGAAGGCTTTGTCCGGGCCCGAAGCCTGGGAACATATACAAGATGCGGCTCTTTATCGCTGGAAAGTCGTGCCTATTGTTATGGGCGATTGCGCTTTTTCAGTTTGCCAGAAATTAGCAAATTTGCTTAAAGCCGCTATCGGCAGCCGCAAGGATGTGTTAGTTGTGGCCTCAAGCGATATGTATCACGGTTATGATTATAAGGATGCGCAAAATACGGATAATTTGACTTTATCATACTTAAAAAATATGGACGCCGAAGGCCTGTATTATGGCTTACGCGAGGCAAAGCTGCAGCTTTGCGGCGGCTTTGGGGTAGTAACTACCCTGATTTTATCTAAAGAATTAGGGCATCATCAACTCCGGGTTTTAAATTATGCCAATTCCGGCGATGTTACCGGTAAAAAAACTAAAGGCGCCTGGATAGTGGGCTATGCCAGCTGTGCCATAGACCAGGAAAAAGGAGAATCGGCGATGTTAAATAAAGAGCAGAGAAGGAAATTGTTAGAGATTGCCCGTAAATCCATAGAAACTTATTTAAAAACCGGTAAGAAGTTGGAAACCAAAGAAAGCGATCCCGCCTTGCTTAAGGAGATGGGGGCGTTTGTTACGCTGCGTGACCACGCTAATCTGCGCGGTTGTATCGGTAACCTGGCCGGGAATCAGCCATTATATCTTGCAATTAGAGATATGGCTATTGAGGCAGCCACCGGAGACCCTCGTTTCTTGCCTATGCGATTAGAGGAACTGGAAAATATTGAAATAGAAATCTCCGCGCTTTCTCCGCTGCAAAAAATAAGCGATCCTGATAAGATTGAACTTGGCATTCACGGTGTTTTAGTCAAAAGAGGTTTTCAGAGCGGCGTTTTTCTGCCCCAGGTAGCCACGGAAACCGGCTGGACAAAAGAAGAGTTCCTCTCTAACCTTTGCGCTCAGAAGGCCGGGCTTTCCCCTGATTCCTGGAAGGATAAATCCACGGAAATTTACATATTTACCGCCGAAGTATTCGCGGAAGAAAGTTACTAATAGTAACTCATGATTAAAATAGTTATCAGTCTTTTTTTTCTGGGTTTATCGTTTGGCGCCGGGCCATGCCTGGCCAGCTGCGGGCCGTTGTTGATTTCCTATGTCGCGGGCACCCAGAAAGGCGTAACAAAGAGTATCGGGGCGTATTTTATTTTTTCTTTCAGCCGTATCTTGGCGTATCTGGTTTTGGGGCTGGTTATTTTTTTATTTAGCCAGGCCATGCTTAAATACGTTTTAGGCCGTTTTTTTCAATACTTTACTTTCCTGGCGGGCCTGTTTATCGTTATCATAGGCTTATTGATAGCGGCAGGTAATAATTTAAATTATAAACTATGTCAAAAGATGCAGGATTTACTCTTAAAAAAGGACGCTTTAACTATTGCTACCTTTGGTTTAGCGGCCGGGATTTTGCCTTGCCCGCCGTTTATCTCTGTGGTTTCTTATATCGGGCTTACCGCCGGGCATTGGCTGAAGAGTCTAGTCTATAGTTTTGCCTTTGGCCTGGGGACCGCCGTCTCGCCGTTATTGCTGCTGGTGGTATTTGCCGGTTTGATTTCTAAGATTAGCGCTAAGCCTGTTTTTTACCGCGTCTTTAACCTTATCTGCGGCGCAATTATAATTTTTTTAGGTTTGCAACTGTTGCGTAGGAGTTTCCATGTATAGATTTTTTTGCCCTTATAAAAATATCGCGCGTGACAAGATAATAATTACAGATAAACAGCAGGGGCGTCATATCCGGGATGTGTTGCGCCTTAAGGCCGGGGATGCGGTAGTTATATTTGACGATAAATCCAATGAATACGATTGCCGGATTATAAGAATTTTACCGACGGTAGTTTTGAGCATTCAAAAGAGGCATTTGGCGCTAAAGGGGCAAAGGGGGCTGTATTTAGCAGTTGCCTGCGCTATCCCTAAAAAATCCAAGATGGACGATATCGTAGACAAGCTTACCCAGTTGGGCGTAGATAGAATCATCCCATTAGAGACTGAACGAGTAATCATAAGGCTGGATAAACACAAGAAGATGTTGCGGCAAAAACGATGGGAGAAGATAGCCGTTTCCGCCAGCGAGCAGAGCCAGAGAAAAAGCGTGCCTATTATCGGCGATATACAAGATCTTAAAACAGCTTTAGCTGGATCAGTTGATTTTGACTTAAAATTGATAGCTGCGTTAACTTCAGATTTCAGGCCACTGAAGGAAGTTCTGGGTCGCTCTCGGCCGAAAGATATACTGATATTTATCGGCCCGGAGGGAGATTTCAGTCCCGCCGAGGTTGCCCTGGCAAGGCAGGCAGGGTGTATTCCGGTTTCGCTGGGTGAACTGGTTTTGCGCGTGGAAACAGCTGCTCTTGCTGCGGCAAGCTTTATCAGATTATATGAAGAAACCTAACCGTCCAATCCAGCTTAAAAGTAACTGCGAGCGCGGCCGGACCGTAAAATTTTACACCGTGGGTTGCAAGGTCAACCAGTACGAAACGCAATCCATCAAGGAGCAATTTGCCAAACGCGGCTTCCAGGAGGCTGAGGATAACAGGCCTTGCGATATTTATTTGGTCAATACCTGCACAGTGACCCACAAGGCTGACCGTGATTCGCGCCGCTTCATCCATAAGGCCATCCGCGACAACCCGGAAAGCCTGGTTATTGTGACCGGCTGTTACGTAGAATTGGATGGCGATAAAATCGCCAAGATTCCCGGGGTAGCGCACGTCGTTAAGAATAAAGACAAGCATAGAATCACTGGATTGCTGAGCAACGACAACCAAGATAATGAGTTAGGCGAAACAGGCATAACCGGTTTCAGAGAGCACTCGCGCGCATTCTTGAAGATTCAGGATGGATGCGATAATCGCTGTTCCTACTGCAGGGTGCCTTTGGCTAGGGGAGCCTCAAGGAGCAGGCCGTTAAACGACATACGCCGGGAAGCGAAAATACTGGCGGAAAACGGCTTTAAAGAGATTGTGCTTGCCGGCATTTGCCTTGGCACGTATGGAAGAGACCTCAAGCCGCAAGTCAACCTGGTCGATGCTATTGAGGCAATAGAAAATATAGAAGAGCTGAGGCGTATCAGGTTGAGCTCAATAGAAGCCGGGAATATCTCTGACAGGTTAATTAATAAGATGGCGCAATCTAAAAAGCTATGCCGCCACCTGCATATCCCCATCCAGAGTGGCGACGACGCAATCTTGGCGAGGATGAACCGCAGATATAGCAGGGCCGGATACCTTGACCTTATTAATAAAATAAAAAGCGCTATTTCGGGGATAGCCATTACCACGGATATCATCGTAGGATTCCCCGGAGAAAAAGAAGAAAATTTCCAAAACACGATCAGTTTAATCAAGGAGATCTTACCCCTACGCGTGCATATCTTTCCATATAGCCCAAGGCCGAATACCACTGCCGTTAATCTCAAGGACAGAGTGAATTTGGATACAATAAAAAACAGGGTTTTAGCTCTTCAAGATGCCGCTAATAATTGTTCGCAGGCTTACATGGAGCAGTTTTTAGGTCAGGATATGGATGTTCTCGTAGAGGAACGCCTTAAGGAGAGCAGTAAATTCTGGCAGGGCCATACGCATAATTATATAAAGGTCCGGATTGAGTCCAGCCAGGCACTGAAAAACCTCATTATTACCGCAAGACTAAAGAAGATATCCGGAGATTCCATGCTGGCAGATTCTTGTTGACGGCGGATTTCCAGCGTGTTAAACTAATTTAAATTATCAGCTCAAAAGGAGGCAAAGATGCTCGGGCCAGTAAGAATAGGCGTGATTGTAATATTCTTGTTGCTGGGTTTATTTTCATTGAGCTTCTCGCAGGAGCAATTAACCATAACCACGTATTATCCCAGTCCCTTTGGGAGCTACCGTGACCTCAGTGTTACCGATTCTTTGCAGGTGGGTCCGCATCCCATGGCTAATGCACAAGGCAGAGTTCACACGGGCGGAAGCAATGCCGAATTCAGTTTTGCTAGGCGAGATCTTGCAGCACCTCCGGCAGGCGTAGCTGGAGACAGGTACGTATGGTATAACCAGGCCGGTACTGCAGCGTTATGGACGCCGGTCTCTGGTAATTTGGTTAGTATTGGTAGCACCGGCAATGTGTATGCTGCAGGCGCCGTGGAAGCATTTAGTAGATGTATCCTTTTGACTTTTGGCGGAGATACGGGGCAGTTGAATTGCCCTGCCGAGTATCCTAATATAGGCATCAGTTCAGACAGGACGGTTCCTGACGGCGGATTTTTTTATTGCTGTAGATGATAACCCAAAACGCGCAGTGGCCAAAATAATAAAGTTAAATTCAAAAATTTATCCCTTAGAAGCCATCCTCAGTTCTTCGTATGCATTCACCGGCCAGGCGTATATTCATCTTGACGGCGACCCAAAAAAAGAAATCTTCGTAAGAATCAAGAACAAGGGGAGATATTCCAAAGAGAAGTCGGATTCGCTGTGTCGTGATTTCAGAAACAGCCTGATCCACCATGTCCTCCGGCACAGGATAAGCAAGAATAATAAAAAGTTGAGAGAATATGTGGTATGCCGAGCCCTATATTCGGTCATGCCGGATTTCATATCTTCCGAAAACAAGGTCCCGGGAGAGCTTTCTGGCCTCGTAGACGCAAAGAGCATAAAGAAGACGCGGAGTCAAAAATAGCAGTATGACGCTAAAGTTTAATAAGAAGATCTACTCCCGGAAAGCGATTGAAGAAGCCGTACGCCTTTACTCTCCCCTCGTAAAGATAAGCACCGCAAAAGATAACTCTTACATTGAGGCGAAAGCCACGGTCATGGATGCCGGACTCAAAAAAAACTTTGCTGATGAGTTTGCAAACTTGGTTCTGGTATTAAACAGGACCATGGAAGTATAACCGATGGACTTTAATTCAGCAGGTCTGAAGAAGCTGGGCTTTTTCCGTTACAGGCAGCTAAACGGCAGCGGATATATCTTGACCAACGAAGTCGGAGATTATTGTCTTCTTGATTCCGGATCGCTGGATCTTCTGCTAAGCGGTGATTTGCAGAGACTGACTTCTCAGAAATACGACGAACTCAGGAATTTCGGGATTATCCGCGACAGGCATAGCCTGGACAGGTTAGCGAGGAAATTCGCCTCAAAAAACTATTTTCTAGAAAGAGGGACCTCTCTGCACATAGTCGTGGTTACTTTAAGGTGTGACCATAAATGCACATACTGCCAGAGCAACTCCAGAGGCCTTCGGGAAAAACAATTTGATATGGATAAAGAGACGGCAAGGTGCGTTGTCGACAGGATATTCGAGTCTCCCAATAGAGATATAATCATCGAGTTCCAGGGAGGAGAGCCGCTGGTTAATCTTGAAACTTTAAAATTCATCGTTGAATATGCCAAAGACAAGAATGTGCGGGCAAATAAGAACCTGGCTATCACCATCGTGTCGAATCTTAGCTTTATGAATAAACAGATTTTGCGGTATTTTATGGATAATGATGTGGCCGTTTGTACCTCTTTAGACGGTCCGGAACACGTGCACAACCGAAACAGGGTCGCCTCAGGAGCCAGGAATAGCCATAGGAATACGGTAAAATGGATAAAAACAATAAATGCGGAATACAAAAAACATAAATTATATCATCGGATGAATTCGCTGGCTACCCTCACTAAATTTTCCCTGAAATACCCGCGCGAGATTGTCGATGAATATGTCAGGCTTGGCTTCAAGGAAATGCACCTGCGCCCCGTAAGCCCTTTCGGCAACAGCAGAAGGCTATGGCGGAAACTGGGTTATCCGGCAGATGGCTTCATAGGATTTTACAAAAAAGCCATGGATTACATAATCGAATTGAATTTAAAAGGCAACGCCTTCCTTGAAAGGACAGCCGCCGTATTCCTGAAGAAAATAATCACCGACCGCGATCCCAACTTTCTGGACCTGCGTTCTCCCTGCGGCGCAGTTATCGGACAACTCGCCTATTACGTCAACGGAGACGTATATACGTGCGATGAAGGCAGGATGCTGGCAAGTATGGGCGATGATAATTTTAAGGTTGGTAACGTATTTGAGCATACCTTCAGGGACTTCTTCGATAATCCCGTTACCAAAGCCATGTGCGTTGCTTCTTATCTTGATGACCTGCCCGGATGCAGCGATTGCGCGTACAATCCCTATTGCGGTATCTGCCCGTTATATAATTATTTCGCGGAAGGGAACATTTTCAGTCAGGCTGCGAACAGCCGGACCTGCCGCATTAATTCCGCGGTATTGGATTACATTTTTGAAAAGTTGCAGGATAAAAGGATTAGAGAGGAGGTGTTTTTAAAATGGGTGGAAAGATAAGGCTTATCGTCATGATTTTGGGCTTTGTTTTCTTGTTACACGGCAGTATTGCTGCGCAAACGCAGAGTGATCCTGATAAGAAGAAAAGCGAAAAGAAATCAGCTAAAGAAGTTTATAAGGAGTGCATGAGGGCATTCGATATTAACAGTATAAATATGAATGACTCGCCTGCAAGGCAGAATTCCGCGCTTTTAGATGAGTACTTTACCTGCAAGGCGGTTGTAAAAAACGACAAAAATATATGCGACAATCTTGCTGCTGAATCGTATCTCGTCGGCATGTGTAAAGATTATTACGAGGATTATGTAGAATTTCTTGGCGCGGCCTTGACCAAGGGCTCAACTTCCGCCGGCATGTCGCGATGCTTAAAGTCACTGGGAGACAGGGCAAGATGCTCAAGCTTCTTTCTGGGTTTGAATAAAAACGACAGCTCTGTATGCGATAGCGCTTCGGGAAAAGACAGGGATGAATGTAAGGCCCAGGTAGAGGGCATACCTGATGGCTGTCCTTCCGAATCCTGCCAGTATAAGTCTATCTTCGTTGATGCCGTACGCAGCAAAGGCTCATTTAAATGCAAAGAGATAAAAAACGATCATGTAAGGGGAGTTTGCCGGGGTTACATTGGGCGCAATGAAAATGTTTGCACGGATAATAAGGCGTTCCAGGATTTTAAACATATATATTGCAGCCAAAAGTCGCGGGGACTTTAAAGAACGGAGGTGAGAAGTGAAGAAGCGCACCAAGAGAATTACAAAAAAGCTTCCCAATATCAAAAAGGATATCAAGGGATTCCTTCTTGACGAAGAGGGTAAGATTGACAAGAAAAATCTTGCCAAGCTTGGACTCTCAATGGTGGCATTAAAGATGATGCTTCAGCCAGGTACGGCCTTTGCCGGCCATACGGCTCATCAAAGCGTTTATGACGCCCATAGCAGCGGGCCCTTAGCGGCCGGCCATAGCTCGAACGCTCCCCACACCAGCTATACCAGACATGCCAATCACAGTTCCGGTGGGTGGTGCTGAAGGCCAAATACATACCCTAAAGATAATCTTAACCGATAGGTGCAATTTATCCTGCAGGTATTGTTTTATTCATAAGGGGCACTCCCGATTCCGCCGCCCGTCAGTATCTTCTTTAAAGCAGGCAATAGACATTTTCTCCCGCATGAGCTCCTTGCAAAAAAATATTGATTTATCGGGAGGGGAGCCCTTTTTATATTTCGGAGCGTTAAAGAGAATATTAGAGCATGCCCGCCTGCGTATCCCTGATTCTAATATCACCGTCACCACTAACGGGACTCTCATCAATAACAAACAGGTAGCTTTCTTAAAAGCTAATCACATAGATTTAAAAATCAGCATAGACGGGGAAGAGAAAACCCATGATCTAAACCGTAGGTTGAGAACGGCAAGCAGGGCACCTGCCTATAGGCATCTTTTAAGAACCATCAAGATGCTTTCTGGGAATAACGTTGTTTTAAAAGCTGTGATGGTATTCGGACCGCGGACCGTTGCCAATCTATACGATAATTTACGGCATCTGATTAAATTGGGCTTTACGCATATTGATTTTTATCCCGAGATATTTGCCTTTTGGCAAAACCATCAATTGAAGCTTATGGACAAGCAATTTGTCCGGGTCACCGCATTATTCGCCGAGAGCTTGCAAGAAAACAAGCTGCCGTTCAGCAATTCATTGCTGTTTTCTTTATTGAATGAAACAGGCGTGTATAAGCATTCTCGCTGCAACCAGGTCTCTGTAGATCCCGGGGGGAATTTTTATTGTTGCGATAAGGTGTTTTCTTTATCAAGAAGCAAACGCCAGAATTACCAATTAGGTCCGTCAGAAATCGGCATAGACGGCTACTCTCTTGGCGGAATTCTCGATGTCGTGCGCAAAAAGATAAAGAATACTGCTAAGTACAAAGACTGCAAAAGCTGCGAATACCTAAAATACTGTTTTTGCCCCATCGGATTGTATCTCTACACGCGGAATAACGGTTTAAATATTAATAGTTATCTGGACAACTTTTGCAGGGTCTCTAAGATTTACATTAAGAATTTCCTGGATATTAAGTCTGAAATCCTGGATAGCGGGGTTATCCCATCTCGGTTATGACGGAGCAAACATATTTATCATGGGTCAAATCTGTTTTCAGGAAGTCCCATAAGGCCCCTGCGGTTTTCCTGGCAGCGATAAATTCAGTTCTCCGGGCCAGGCATCCCAAAGCAGCCATGAAGTATCACCTGGAGAGCTCTTTTAACAGCCGTGACGGGTTTTCATTGATCAAGGCGATACAGGTCTTTCGTTATGCTTCCGGTACCCGGGGAATTTGCATCGGTAATTTATTTGATCCCGACAAGTTGCTGGATGGAGTGCGCAAGATAAATAGATTATTTAGGGCAGACTTTAACACCGGCATGATGCGGGATTTGTGCGGCCTGCCTCTGTCAAAAAACAGGAAGAACGATGTCGTTGTTTTTACCCTTGACTTTAATCGACCGCTTCATCGCTTCAGGAAGCTGAGCCTTCACATAAATCCAGAGCATCCCCAGGATATAATTAGGCTAAAGGATAGGATGAAAATCAAGCAATCGGAGGCGATCCGTGGCAACCTTGATAATTTAGAGTTTGTGGGCATTGATTTCTATCCGCAAGGAGAATGTTCGCTGAAAACCTATCAAAGAATAGACTCCTTGCCAAGGGGCATGGATAAAGGCAGGAAAGAAACCATGTCGCAACTCGGCAAGCTCATCCGGCCCAGGGCCATGCTCTTAATGACGAGATTTGACAATCATGGCGGACATTCTGCGCAGAACGTATATTTTTACCCGGGCGGTAGAGGAGGCAGGCAGCTTTTGGGCTTGCCCCCCTTATCGGGTTACAGTGATTTCTTAAAGAAGATCGGCCCATATCTGGAGAGTTTTCAAATAATCTGGATCGCTGTTAAGGACAGCATCCTGGAGCTTTACTTCTCTTAATTAACTTATCGCATGGATCAGGCGGGACGAAATTCTCTGATGGCTGTGTTGCATATTACAAACAATTGCAATCTCCATTGTTCATATTGCTATTCCAATAAAACAAACGAAGAGATGCCTTTATCTACGGCTTTCAGGGCCGTAGATTTCTTGAGCGGACTTAAGGATAAATATAAGAGCATTACCGTTGCGTTCTCCGGAGGGGAGCCCCTGACCGCGTTTGATAATTTATACAAGATTGTAAAGTATGCCTGGAAAAGAGGGATCAGGAATTTTATTATTTGCACGAACGGGGTCAAGATAGACGAGCGGGTAATAGAATTTTTTGTCGCATACAATATTTCCCCTACCGTCAGCCTCGACGGGATAGCCGCAGCCCACCGCATAAACAGGCCGGCCCATGACGGGAAAGATACGTGGAAAAATGTAGACCATGCCCTGGACCTGTTTAATAAGCACCTGAAGGCGTTTGACAAGCGCTCTCCTGATTATTTACGCCTGAGATGCACCTTTACTCCGGAAACGGTGCGTTATTTGGATAGGTCCATCCGTTATTTAGCGGATAAGCCGGTAAGCGAGGTTGCGATGATTACGCTGATGCCGGGCATGTTGCCCCATAAAAGGTGGGATACGCCGCTAAGGGATAAGTCATTGACTGATACCCTGGACAGGCAGATGGGAAAGATACTGGATTTTTGTATTCAGAGACAGGCTTGCGGCCATCCGGTGCGCCTGTGTTTTAACGAATGCTTAACGATAAGATGGAATGATTTCATAGATCTTTGCGGCCAGAGCAGATTCCCTTTTTGCGGAGCAGGCGTAAATAAACTGGGGATAAGCGCAAGCGGCTCAATATTCCCTTGTTATCTTTTTAGCGCAGATCCCGGAAGAAGCGATAAATTACGCATGGGCGACGTCTTTAAAGGATTTAAGGCTGCCGGAGAAACCGCGGGGATTTGCCGCAGGTTCAAAGAAAACAGGTTTTTTTCCTGTTTATATTGGAACTTCATGGAGACCGGCGCGGCAAATTCACCCGCTTTGGTTTATAAGGCCCTATATCAGAGCATGTTGAAGTCGCTCGTCACTTATTTTCAGCGATAATCACGTAAAAATGAAGGACCTCATTTCTTTTTATCCCTGCCAGATGGAGATCGCTTATACCGAAAAATGCAATCAGGTCTGCGATTATTGCTGGGTAAATAAAAGCAGCGCGAAAATTTTGGATTTTAAATCAATCCAGCGGGCAATAGATATCTTTCTGGACTTCCCATTGGAGCGCCAGACGATTACTTTCACCACCAGCGAACCCCTGATTTATCCTGACCTATATCAAAAGGTAGTGGATTACGTGCTCTCCAAAGACAGCGGGAAAAGGATCACCATGATCACGACAACTAACGGCATGCTTCTTACCGGGCGCGTCCGCGATTTTATTCTCGAGAGGCTGAACGACCGTTTCATTTTAAACATAAGCCTGGACGGGAAGCAGAAGAGCTACGACGCCCACCGCAGGATCAAAGGCGTACCCGAGAGGTCCGCTTTCCAGGCCTCCTGGAAGAATTTTGCTGAATTACCGAGAGATAAGGCGCGCGTGATCTTCACTATTACGCCAAGCGAAATCAACTGTTTCCGGGATAATATGAATTTTATTTTGGAAGAGGGATTCCGCAAGATTGACCTCTTCGCGCAGATGTTTACTTTCTGGCCGGTCCTGGCCTTGCGGAAATTAAAAGAAGGCCTGTCTCGCCTCATAAAATACCTGGATCAAAACTCAGGCTTCGGTTACGACATAAGACTATTAAACAGGCTATGGGGTTCTTCTGATTACGCGAAGATGCTCTTGGCTAGCGACGGCAGATTTTATTTATTCGAATGGGTCTTGGCGTTGCCTGTTTCGATGAGGGCACGATATGCTATCGGTGGTCCCAAAGGCGGAGTGGATCTGGCAAAGAGGGCCGCATTATTCGATAACCTGCTCAGCGAATCCGGAAACAAACATCGTAATCTATGCGCAAAATGCGGCCATGGGGGCGTCTGCAGCTGGCCGCTTCCCATTTTTCTTTGGAGTAAATACAAGAAAAAAAACCATTTCCGTTATCTGAGGAATTTTTGCTTGCTTGCGGGTATTTTTATTGAAGCGTCAAGCCGGATCAAGCATAGTTTCAATAATGAACTCGACGCCTTGAGATTGAGCAGGGGCGTAAATAGAAAACCCCGATGGTAAACCAGAAGAAGTTTATGCGCAATTTTCTCGATGCCATTGAGGCGTCCGCAACCACCAGGAAGGCCGCGCTGGAATTAGCGGAGCGGCTGGTTGACAATGACCCCTATAAATTGACCGAATTCGAGGTTTCTTTCAAATTGAAGGGGGATAGGCTAATCGAAGGCGCCAGATTCCTGCACTTTGACTACAATCTTTATTCCTGCGTTAATCCGTATCTTTTCAAGAAAAGGGTAGGGTTGTTTAAAGATATCGTTACCGGCAAAGTCAGCAATAAATCCGTTGCTGGAGTTTTTGACTACCTTGACGGAATTTCCAAGACTCCCGTTGACCTCTACTTTGGTTGCGACGTAAACGGCAAACAATATCTTTTTGCTTTCTGGCTGATATTGGCAGGAGTCAACAGCAAAAAAGAGATAAGCGTCAATCCCAACGCGCGAGCCATATTCAAGAAGGCAGTACTGGACCTGGGCCTGAAGATTAATATGTCTAGAAAGCAGATTCTGAATATCGGATTTGACCTGGGCACGAAAGAAGCTTTCCTGAAGACGTATTATTTTTACAACGATTCGTTAATTTTGAATAAGAGATTTGCTGCGATTTTGGAGTCCGCAAAAAAGCTGTTTGATGGCTATCAATATTTTGTCTTCCTAAGCGATAAATTCAACCATAAAAGCCAAAATGTGTTTCAGAAACTATACTTTGAATTCCTGGATAACGCAAGCGTCAGCAATAAGGAGTCGGCGAAGATGTTGAATTTAATCCTAAAGGTTTGCGGTTCGCCGTTTGACGCGCGGCGGCTGCGCTCCATCATATCCGGGACAGGCGGAAGAATCAGCATAATTGCTTTTGGCAGCGACTCTTCCCTTACCTTCTATATAAGGCCGTGCTGAGTACCTTGAGCCTCGCTAACAAATACATTTATAAGACCAAGCTTACCGTCACCACAAGCTGCAACTTAGGATGCGATTACTGTTTTGTGAAGAAGACAAACGAGATGATGGCGGAAAGCACCGCTAAAAAGGCCGTAGATCTCCTGTTGGGTTCCCGGGGAGAGCATAAGCTGTTGTCTATATACGGCGGAGAGCCGCTGCTTAATTTTGAATTGATCAGGACGGTTATCATATACGCGACGGCCAAAGCAAGGGCCATGAATAAGCGTTTGACCGCGAATTTATGTACAAACGCGGTTCTTATCGAGAGAAGGCACCTTGATTTCTTCAGGAAATATAATATAAAATTGATAATCAGCCTGGCCGGCTCGAAATATACGCACGATAAATTCAGGCATACCGGCCTAGGAGGTGGCACGTATGACCTGGTCAAGGCTAAATTATCCGGGATTTTTGAAAACCTGCCGCGCGAGAATATCGGAGCGTCACTCTGCGTATTCCCTGCCACGGCGCACAGATTGAGGCGTGAACTCAAACATCTCCTGCAATTGGGCTTTAATCATGTAAATTTTGAAATCATACGGGAGTATCAGAACTGGTCAGAGGCAAGGATCAGGGGAGCGGTCCTCGGCCTGAAAGATATAATTAGCCGCGTCTTGGCCAGTATAGTCAAAGGAAAACACATATTTATAAACCCGGTATGCTGGGAAATAAAATATGCCAACATAAGTCGGAGCCTTTGCCCGTTCAACTATTCTTTGGAGGTCTACCCAAGCGGAGAAATGGCCTTTTCTCCGTTCTTGCTGAATACCCAAGATAAGGACAGGTTTATAATAGGCAACGTCAACCGCGGCGTAACGTCCGAGTTCTCAGGCTGCCGTTACGGCAGAGCGAAAAAAACCTGCCAAAATTGCAAATCCGCATATTTTAGGGCATACGATTCTGATACCGGGGCAAATAAGTTACACATCATATATTGCCTCTTGATGCTGGAGGCAGCCAGAAAAATATCCGCCCGTTCAAGGCGCAACGCGCTATTTCAGGATTACGTCCACAAGATTGAGAATGCGATTTGTTTTTGAAGATAAACAAAAGGTAGTATCTTAGGGTATAAATATGCATAACGACTTGCCGAGCCTGTTTGTTATAGTTTTCATCGGCCTGATCACAAGCTACGAAGACATAAAATCCGGCAAGATCCGGAACAAATGGATAATCATCGGGCTATTGTTCGGACTTTTGATCAGCGGTCTGAACGCGGCCTTTAAAGAGATGTATCCCGGGATAATGCTGCCGAATATATCCATTGCCGTTTTGGTCGCTTATTTGCTTTGGAAATTCGGGCTCTGGTCAGCAGGGGACGGCAAACTTTTTATAGCCTATTCATTATTGATGCCCCTCTTGCGATACAAGGAAATCTATTTCAATTACTTTCCCGCGTTCACGCTGTTATTGAATATCTTCCTGCCTGCGACCTTGTTCTTATTCTCGAAAGCAATCCTTGATTTCTTCAAGGGGAATTCATATAGCGAGATTAAGGATAGCCTGCGCCTGGCGGCAATAAAAAGCAAAAATGATTTTTTAATAGTTTTTTCAGGATTCGGCACAGTATTCCTTTTTAATCAAATACTCAGGAACAAGCTGGTAACTATTTTCTCCAATGTCGTACCCGAAAGAAACGTTGCCCTGCTTCTTATGCTCGCCGCCTATAAGCCGTTATTCGTTTTGTATAGGAAGAAAAAAACTGCCATTATGGTGATTAGCGCATTGGCTTTGATTTATCTGGTGCTTCAGATGTTGACAACGGGCTATAACTTTATCTGGAGCCTGCTTATGATAGTAAGGATGACCGTTTTAGTCATGGCTATTTTCGCTTTTTTTAGATTCGTAACCGATGCGTACATCGATAAGCAAAAGGCCAAGACCTGGCCATTTGCGATTTGGATGTTTTTGGGAGCATTGATAACTTGGATGAAGCTGTTTTAATGTTCTCCCGGAGATGCACAAATAAACGGAACATATTTTAAGATGCCCGATAATTTAGGTACTTACGTCCTGAACTTTGATAGTTGCAATCAGAGATGCCTGTTCTGTTTGCAGGCGGATTATATAAACAGAGGCAACAGAGTGACATACAGCAAAGTCGCTAAGGAGATAATCGATGCCAAGAAGATGGGCTATAAAAATATAGATTTCTACGGCGGAGAGCCTACGTGTTTTGCTTTTTTAAAAAGAACGGTACGATTGGCGAACTCTCTTTCGTTAACGGCAACTCTGGCTACAAACTGCGTCAGGTTCTCTTCTTTGGCTTACGCGGAAAGTTTCTTTTCCGGGGTCAAGATAGCCGGGCTGAGGACATCCCTGCACAGCCATAAGCCGCAAGTGCACGACGCTATCACCCAGGTCCAGGGAAGTTTCTTAAGGACTATTGCGGGTATCGGAAATGTTTTAAGGCACAACAAGAGACTCAGCGTGAATATCGTAATACATAAGCTAAATTACGAAGAGATCATCAATATGGTTTATTACATCTACGGCCTGGGTGTAAGGGGCATTAAATTTTCCGGCTTATCTCTGCAGGGCAATCTCTTGAAGAACAGGTGGCTGCTCGTAGACCCGGATTGTTACTCGGCACGCCTTATAAAGGCCATCGAATCTTCAAGGAAATTAGGATTTCGTCATATCGAAGTCGAGAAATTACCCCCCCGTATATTAGGGGCAAGGCAGTTAAAATTCGTCCGGTTTCCAGGCACATAAATATCGTAACTCTTGAAATCCGTTATAATTATAGGCTAGGGGATCCGTTATTTTCTGCATAAAAAAAAATTAATGACTCATTGATAAATGTTACCGGAAGGCAAGAGAAGACTCATAACTTTTTGGGGTAGCAAAGGTCAAAAATTGCCTTAAGTTTCTTATCAATGGCTTTCCGTAACTCAAAAGAATTAAGTGTTTCAAACTGTTCTTTGAGAGAGCGTTTGACAGTCGGTTCGATATATGGCGATTCCAGAAGCCTCTGGTAAGGAGTCTTAGGCGTATCATAACGCTTAATATGCTTTCCATCAACTAATTTCTTTTCTATAAGTTTAACCGAAGGCATAAAGAAGTTATGATACAGGCGCCATTCTTCGGTGTATAGGTCATTCATAAGCTTAACAACGCGAGGCTTGTCCAGCCTGTGATAACCCAGCCACTGCCTGACATGAGTCCAGTTTTTCTGCTCAGCGTGGGCGTTATCGTCCTTATGATATGGCCTGCTTCTGGTAAATTGCACCGGTTTATCCCTTTGGGCAAAATGCCGCATCAGATGGTAATTTAAGAATTCGCAGCCATTATCGGAATCAAAGCCAAGCAGGGAAAAAGGCAGGCGTTCTTCAACATCTCTGACTTGTTTTACTACGCCTACTTCACCTTTGCCCCAGACAGCCCTCTGTTCAGTCCAGCCGGTGGCTATATCAACGAAGTCTATCGTATAGGCAAAATCGCCGAGCAGGCTTCCTCCGCAATGGGCGACGGTGTCGGCTTCCAGGAACCCGGGGCGCGTTTCATCCCATTGGTCAGTCTTGATAGGAATCTGTTTACGCAACAATGTTCCTGGCTTAGTAGTAGCTCTGCCACGGTGCCCATATTTTGCCCTTACCGGCTTAAGCAGCCGGTCAATAGTTGGGGCGGATATCCGAAGCAATGCTTTAACTACATCTAAAGGCAATCCGCCGAATTCCTGGGCGTAAGACTTAAGCCATAAAGGAAGTATTGCCTTAAGCCGCTTGGAGCAAGGTAGGTTAGCCGCCAGCCAGATTTTCTTTAACGGCACAAGGATTCCCGGCTTATTATACTTTGAAGGCTTGCCTCTTTTCTTGGGTTTTGGCTTGGTAAAGCGCTTAAAATTATTTAATACCCGTATGGCGTGTTTGCGGTGATAGCCGCAATTTAGGGCAAACTCATTGAGGATTAAAGTTTTCTCTTTTAAGCTTGCTCTTTTGTATCTTAGATAGATGGTTTCAAGGTATTCCATTCTGGCTCGCGGACTCATGAAAATACACCCCCTTTTAGGGTATGAGCCTTGCTCAAAACTATTTTCTCGTCGGAGAATTATAATCTCCACTTCCAATCTCACCCCCACCCATCTGCCCGTCGGAAAATCGGCTCATTTCCTTCCATTTA